>JBFMCF010000031.1:0-13451 GCA_040754625.1 bacterium
GGCTTCATTCTGCGCTTGGTTATTTGCCTCCGGATGAATTTGAAGCTGAGCTATTTGAAAAAGAACATAAATTTGGTCCCTGTCAATTTAGTCTAAGCTAAGATTACAGACATAGGGGTTCACTCCAGATTTTTTTCATTTTGTTTCATTTTTGAAATTAATTATATACTATCTCTTTTAAGATCAAATGATAGCGAGACGGTGCATGCTTTGAATTAAATATTCCTATTACTTTAACCTTTTCAATTCTTTAACATCTAACTGGTCTTTTGGGCGGACTGAATGTTTTTTCAATTTAATAAGGCCTTCTTTATTAAGATACCTTATTTCTATTTTATTTTCTGTAATAAATATTTCACTGTAAGGCAATAGATCATTATAGGTATTTCCTGTCATTATCGTAAATATATCTAAAGGAAAGTCTTCATTAATACGGATACAGCCTTCTTCAGGTGTAAAATCTTCTATTTTCAATTCTTTCGCGGAACCTTCACCAAATGATTCCAGGCATTTTAAAAGACTGTTGATATTTTCTTTCGATGATTCAATGAGAATATCCACATCCTCCGTAGCACGAGAAAAACCGCAAAGATCTACGGCCAGCCCACCGACAAGAATATATTTAATATTATTTTCACTTAACTTTTCCAACAACTCTTCGTATGTTTTCATTTTTCGTGTCAATCCTTTTGCCGCGAAGTTCTTCCAGCATTTTATTTAATTCAAAAGCCTTTTTCAATGGGGACACCTTTTTATGCCGTCCTACTTCTTTACGTATCATACCGTCATTATTCATATTTCACCTTAATAATCACCAAACAGCTTTTACTTGGGGATATTTAAGAATTTTGTCGTCTTTTGTAATTAAAAGCGCGTTTAAGGTAATTGAAGTCGCGATAATAATTCTATCCACCGGATCTTTATGGATAAAATCTTTTAATTGAACAGATTTAATTGAAATATTGTTATTAACAGGGACAAAATGCAGGAACGATAATGATTCAACTGCCGCAATCCAGTCTTTTACTTCCATTGCCAATTCAAGCCGGCCTTTAGAAACAAGCATCGCGATTTCCCATACACTGATTGAAGACACATACACTTCCTTATTCTTTACGGCTTTTTCGATAATTTCGCGCGCTTTACGGGATAACTTTTCAGGATTACTCAGCCAGAAAATCAATACATGAGTATCCAATATAATCACTTTAGCGCCTCCCATTCATCAATTCCCACAGGTTCTGTCGGTTTATCAAATTTTTTCACAGAATTTTTAAGTAAACGCATAGCCGCTTCCGGTTCCGGTTTAAATGGAACAATTTTTAATACAGGCCGTCCATGATCAGTAATGATAAGCTCTTCATCATTTTTTTCAATATCCCGAAAATATTCAAGAGATCTTGGTTTAAATTTTGATTTAGAAATTGCTTTTTCCATAAATACCTCTTTTCTTTTATTATGACCCTAGTCATAGTATCATGGTCATTTTATATTGTCAAGTAAAAAAAGCCCCGTGGCCAACGGAACCCTTTTTTATATTTTGTTATTTATTTGTAAACATTAGAAAAACCATGGTTCTACTTATTTTTAAAACATAAAGGGCAGGCACAGGAACCTGCTCCTGCAAACATATGATTCTTTTCACAATTTTATGTCTTTATCAATAATTTTTCTGAACGGCCGCGGCGCGTGGTTTATGAATTCATTATATTGCTGGACGAAGTCGATATACGCGTCAGCATTTACTTCACCTTCTTTGATAAAAGGAGACTGCCAGCTTGCCTTAAGCATTTCCATATCTTTTCTAAGTTCGCCTGATTTCGCGAATTTAATCAGTTCTTTTGCCGCTTTTTCAGAAAGTTTCATTTTATATTCCTCTTCTGATTTTTTTATAAAAATCTTCCATTTCGAAAAGTTTAAAATACTTTTCCAGCACTTCCCAATCAAGGAGCTGTCTGAACAGTTTAAACAGCTTGGATGTTTTAAACGCCTTCAACGTGATTTAACATTTCTTTCGCGTGTTTTAACGCTATCGGGGATTCTTTTTCCCCGCTCATCATCTTCGCTAGCTCCTCTACGCGCGCGGTTTTATCAAGAAGGTCCACGTTTATGATTGTCCGGTTGTCTTTGACTTTTTTTGTGACTTTAAAATGCTGGTCGGAAAACGCGGCGATCTGGGGCAGGTGAGTGATAAGTATGACCTGCCTGTTATCCGAAAGCTCCTTAAGTTTTTTGCCGGTAATATCCCCGAGCCTCCCGCCGATTTGCGCGTCAATTTCATCAAATATTAAAACAGGTATCGGGTCGACTTTTGTGAGGGCTTTTTTCAAGGCGAGCATAACCCTTGCCGATTCGCCGCCTGAGGCTATTTTTGACAGGGGCTTTAGTTCCTCCCCAATATTCGGACTTATATAGAAGACCACCCTGTCCATGCCGTCTCTGTTTAATTCTACCTTTTCCATACGGCACTCAAACAAAACATTTAAAATTCCAAGTTCTTTAAGCTCTTTTTCGATAGTTGTTTTTAAAATGCCCGCGGATTTTTTACGCTTTTGAGTCAACTTTTTTGCTATTTGTTCAAGCTCTCTTTCTGACAATTCTATCTTTTCTCTCAACTTCACATCATTATGTTCCAGATTGGATAAAAGTTCATATTTCTTTTTTGCTGTATTATAGAATTTTCTAACATCTTCTAAAGTAGGCCCGTATTTCCGCGTTATCTCATAATATATGTCGTAATAGCTGTTAATTTCACGTGTCTTGTCAGGGTCAAAAGAAATCTCTTCGAGATATTTATTAAGAACCTGTAACAATTCCGAACTGTCATTTTGAATCCGGGAAAGAATTTCAGCAAATTTTACGGTTGAATCATCAAGATTATTTAATGACCTCATTGGAGTAAATGACCGGCTTATTGTCCTGTTTAATCCCGATTCTTCATTTTCCAATATGTCAATCAACTGTTTTGCGAATTCATAAAGCTTTTCAGAATTAGCTATACGGCTGTGTTCCTGTAAGATATTCTGATAAGCGTCTTCTTCAAGAGAAACCTGCTCTAACTCTTTTATCTGATAATTCAGCATATCCGATTCCCGTTCCCTGTTGGCGGAAAAACTGTGCAGTTCATTCAGGTCTTTCTGTAATTGCAGGTAAGCATTATATTTTTCTTCATATTCATTTTTTTCAGTATTTAAATCAGAAAGTCTGTCCAGGATTTCAATATGTGACTCTTCTGAAAAAAGCATCTGGTGGTCGTGTTGGCCGTGAAAATCAACTAAATGGTTTCCAATCTCTTTTAACTGGGTAACTGTCACATTAAATCCGTTTATTTTAATTCTATTCCTGCCATCGGGAAGATATACACGGTTTATGATAAGCAGGGGCGAGGTTTCCTCGCCCTCATTATCAGAAATGTATTCGGAAAAAATAGGATTTCGTAGGGGCGAGGTTCCCTCGCCCTTGCGGAATTCAAACATTGCTTCAACGATACAGGGCTTATCAGAATCCCTTATTTGTGAACTATCCAGCCGCTCGCCAAGGCAAAAACGCAAAGCGTCCATTATTATGGATTTACCCGCACCGGTCTCGCCCGTAAAAATATTTAAGCCGGAGCAAAATTCCAAACTGATATCATCGATTATTCCGAAATTCCGGATTTTAAGCTGTGAAATCATATAACGTATTTTATCATTTATATCCGCAATTCGGAAATTCTTTTTCTCCTGTGTAAATTCTGCACATCTTCGGGCGGTTTTCATAGATTGCGCAAAATGATTTCCCATCCGCGCCTCTTTGCAAATATTTACATGGCGTATCCAGTTCTATCCCCCAGAGCCTTCTTCCCTCGGCATTTTCTCTGAAGGCGATTTTAAGGCCGTGGTTCTTCGCCCATTCAAGATGGTCCAGCCCCTTTTCGGTATAGGCGTTATCGATTATAAAAAACACCCCCTCGCAGCATTTCCCGCATTGATTGCATTGTTTTTTGTTTTGGTTCATATTTTTGTTAATCAATTATAATTTAACGGTCAAAGGCTCGAACATTAAAATAAATATTATTAATATTATAATATTTTCTCTTTTCATTTAGTCACTTCCAATTCAAAGGGTTTTTCTATCACTTCCCTGTCCGTATTATAATATTCATAAACACGCGATGACTGCACTTTCGCCTTGATCGGATATTTGGCCTTTAAACTATAAGCAAACTCCAGAGGCTTATCAGAAGAAATTGAGTCGACGTAAATAATAATCTGCCTTGGAGTAAGCGAGTATTTCTGTATCTTTTTTCCCACGTATTCATCAAGCGTGGGAGTTTGCACCTGAAATCCGGGGGGGATACCTAAATCTATCATTACCATCTGGGCGGCACCCGGTTTCTCGAGTTTAACCAATACATTGACATTCACCATATCATTAATCGAAAGTTTCGTGCGGTCATATTCAACCTTTATAGCAAACGGGGGTACCGGCGGCACCGGCACATCTTTCCATGGTATATAATATGAGCTATTGATCTCATAAAGAAAACTTCCCTTGCCTTTCATTTGAATTTCAACTGTATTTTGAGCTTTTAGATTTTCACTCAGAGCAACCTGCTGCATTACATCCGCGTTATCTTTATCTACTTTTATTTCACCGGCTATTTTGCCGTTTATCATAACGGAAAACTCCGCGTTAACATCTTCCGCTGGCCCGCTGGCCGCTGAAACAAGCGCTCGAAGCGCAATTATCGTACCCTGTGTTGTATACCACATCCCGCCGGAATCTTTGGACCTGATCAGATATGTCAGCGCCCTGGTGGCAGCATCACTGAATCTCCCTGATCTTACAAGGGCATAGGCCGCAAGGCCGCTTGCCTCTACGCTTACACCTTTGCCTTTACTGAAGGTGACAGATGAAACACCTGATTCCCAATAGATGGCGTCACTTTCTTCCTTAGCCATACCAATAAGCCTATTGAGAATTTTAAATGTATCTTCGCTTTTCGGATCCGACGCCGCAAACGCGTTCGCAGCCAGCGCCATGATATAAGGGTCGGTAATATTATCAATGTTCTTTTTTAGATAATTAAGCCCTTTTAAAACACTGCCGTCCTTTTGTCCGCTTTCACATAAAGCCCATAAAATATAGGCGGTCGGCAATATCTCGTTTTTCTGGATCCCGCCCCACGCTTCGGCATGCAGATACTGTTTATCAGGGATCCATGAACCGTCCTGGTTCTGCTGGCCCTTCAGCCATCGCGCTGTCCGTTCAATGATACGTTCATCTACTTCATGCACCTTTGCCATGTCGCTGAATTCCATCAGCCCGTACGCGGTCAATATCTTATTCGCGGGTTCGTCTCCAAACCATGAAAACCCGCCGTTTTTCACCTCAAATGATATCAGCCGCTGGCAGCCCAGGCTGATATACTCTTCCGCCTTCATCTCCATTTCAGGCTTTATCTGACCGGTCTGCCTCAGATAATTTAAAATTAAAATATTGGGATATGTTGTGGATGATGTCTGTTCAAAACAGCCTGAAGGGATACGAAGCATCTTGTCAAGGCCTTCAACCACCTGGGAGAAGATACCCGGATAAAGCCGGAAAATAAGATTATTCCCGTCCTTTATGGCATTTGAAGGGAAAGCGATATTCTTAAACACATTACCACTGAGGCGGTCGGATATTATATCTTCAAATTTTTTCCCGTCAGGCAAAATACTGATTTTTCTTTTAATCGAGTCGGATCTTGTTTCCCCGTAAGCTTTGACTGTTATTGAATGATACCCGACCTTTTTTACCTTTACCGGAAAATAAACCACGGAAATCTCATCTTTATTCATATTTTTTGATATCTCGCTTTCACCGGCAATATCGAACCAGTCTTCTGGCTGTAATACAAGTTTTATGTTCTGTTCTTTAGGCAGATAATTATATAGCCCTACAGGAATTGATATTTCATCTCCCTGGGTAAGGGAAACCGGCAAGTCAATATCCACAAAGAAATCCTGAAACACCTTTATCTGCGAAAGAGCCGAACCAAGTTCTCCTTTTTGCGATGAGGCGAACGCGGTAACGCGAAAGCTTGTTATTGAGTCAGGCATCGTGAAAGGCAATCTCGCCTTGCCAAAAGCGTCTGTGACCAGAAACGGTTCAAAAATAAATGTCTCGGGGAAATACTCGCGGACGCGCGGTTCTTCTCCAGATAAAGGTTTTCTTGAAACGGGCCTCTCTTTATTTTTGGGCGGCATTGCGGAAAACATCATTCCCTCCTGTTCAGAGAAAAGGCGGTCACCCTTTGCTGAATGGGGTTCATGACATTGAGCGCAAATCCCGGAGTTTTTATCCTCAATATATTTCTTAAAAAACGGAGGCACAATATCATCCTTATTACCAAAAACGCCGTCCGGTCCCGCGGAATTTAACGTTAAAAAATAGGAATTCTCTATTATTCCTTCTTCAAATCTTACTTTATATCTCCTGCCCCATGGATCAAGCGTTTCTTCTTGTTTTATTATTTCTTCTTCAACTAGATTATCCATAAAATTTTCAGGGTCAGGATTTCTCTGATATTTTTTGTAATATTCACTTCTATATCTCGTTAATTTATGAAACAATTTACCCATGCTGATAAGAAAGGGATTTTCATAATACTTACCCTTGCTTTTTGTACCGGTCGTATGATTTACCGGGAACGCTTCTTTAGGTTCAAGCGTTGAAAACATCATATTCTCCGCCCGGCCCTGGTAACATTCTCCTCTCGCGATATCTTCAGGCTTAAACTCGTGTATTTCGTAACGGGGTTTTAAAATCTCCTCCTCAAGCGTAAAATAAACCTTTTCCAGCCCCGGTTTGAGTTCCGATACGGCGAATACAGCCTCATCCACAATCGCCAGGCAGATTGACGCGGCCTTCGGGCTGCCGTTCCTGTCAGTTACTGTAAATAAAACCTCTCCATCACTGCCCGGAAGATATTCATTTTTATCCGGCTTTATATCTATTAACAAATCATTAGCGGAATAGACATAACAGAATCTTGTATCACGCGAGATATCACCGTCAGGTGTTATGATATACGCGTGAAGCCAGACCGAACCTGAAATATCAGGCGTAAAATTCAATTTTTGCGCACCCTTTCCGTTATTAATTTCTACTGATTTCGTAAGAATGGTCTGGTTATTCTTTATTATATCAAGGTATACCCTCCCGTTTTTTTTGGTTGAAAGGAACTCCAGTTCTATTTCATCACCCACTCTATAAATCCCCCTTGCCAACTTCATGATAATCTGGTCATGTTCAACATCAAGATCAATTTCTTTTTCTAGTTTTCCTGTTTCTCCCTTTTCATCTTTCACGTTCACGATAATTTTAGTTTTATTATTTTTTGGAACACAAGTAAATTCCGCGATTCCGAAATTATCGGTCTTTGAGATCATATTATAACCGTCTATCTCCATCTCTACCTGCGCGAGGCATGGCATGCCGTCAGGATAGCTGGCAAGGACATAAATACGGTTTTCAAGATTCAGTTTTAATGTTCCGCCCTCCGGGACAATTGAAAGGCCGATTAGTTCTTCCACTATCTTCTTTTTTAACGAAATTTTCTCGCTGTGGTTTGTCTTATCAGTCACTTCAATATCAAGCCTGACAAACGCATCGCCTTTTTCCAGTGGTTCACCGGCAAAATAATCGGGCAGTTTATATATGAAATGATAAATTCCTTTTTCGTCTGTTTTCCCTTCAATAACAGCATCTTTATTAAATCCAATATCAAATTTATAAACCGAGATAACCACTTTTCCATCCGCGACCGGTTTTCCAAAAAAGTATTGGCTGTCAATATCGCCTTCCATTTTCTCTCCGGGAAGATAAAATCCCCTGCCGGTTTTTAATGAAACCTTAAATTTGGGAAGGACATATTTTTCAACTTTCACGGTTTTTTCTGTCTTTTCGCCTTCCAATATCGCGCGTATCGTGTAATTTCCGTAATTTAATTCATCCGCGAGCAAAAACGGCGCGTAAGCGGCGCCAAATCCATCAGTTTTTAATATTTTCTTTAGTACCTTGTTGCCTTTGCTGTCTTCAACTTCAAATGTCAGTTCTTTATTATTTACAGGCAAAAGATCAGGTTTTTTCAGGGAAAGGGCACGGATATGAATTGTTTGCCCTGGCTGATAAATTGGTTTATCCGTGACAAGATATGTCTGATTTCCGCTTTTGAATTTTATTCTGGTATCATATTTATCCCTGCCCAAATTTGAAATTATTTCAAATTTGAGACGCGCTTCAGGAACATCACCCGGAACAATAAAATTAGCACTGCATGACCCTGAAATATCGGTTAAACCGTTAAATATTTCCTTATCCTGCCCATTTGATTCCATAAAAACCTGCACTCGCGCGCCTTCCAAAGGCTCACCTGTCCTTTGATTGACCGCGATTACTCTATATTCGGCGGGGGTCCCTCTGATAAATTCATTCTGGCCGAGAATTTTTACAATCATCCTGTCGCAAAGCTGGTGTAATGAATATATATCTTCTGATTTCGCGGATTTTACTTTTACGCGCAGAAAATCATAATCTTTAACCCCCTTTGCCAGTTTAATTTCAACAGGCAGTGAGAAAATATCTTTGTCCGAATAAACAAAAAGTTCCGTATTTCCTACGACACTGTTTTCTATCAGATTTTCATTTTCCGTCATTCTTCTGACAAAATCCAGGACATCAACCTGAATCCTTCCCTGAACGCCTTTCAAAGGAATATTTAAACGCAATACATCATCCGGCTGAGACATTGCAATTCCAGGAATAAGAACAAAAAGAACCAGGATGGCGATTATTGATAAAAATTTTTTCATTGTCCCCCCTAATTTAATAAATCTTTTTCAAATATTCCAGCCTCTGTTTTGCCTTTTCTCCCCAGTATGTGCCCGGATGTTCATCAATAACGGTTTTATATTCCTTCATGGCCTTTTCAAAATTATTAAGGCCTCCCATGCGGTCCCAATCATAAATCATCGCCAGATAATATTTCGCCTGCGCCGCTGTTTCATTCTTAGGATAATCACGGATTACCTGATTATAGTAATCAGCGGCAGCCTGATAATATTTTAAAAATTCATTTTTTTGTTCTTCACTCATCAATGGAGTGTTTTTATACAGTCTTATAGCTTTAGAGATCTCATTCTGTCCCAGTAAAAGCAGAGTATCATCCACTACTTTCGATTTCGGATAATTAACAATTATTTTTTTAAAGGTTCCTTCAGCTTTTTCCAATTTATCATCCTCGCTTTGTTGTTTCCCTGCGCAATACATCTTTAACGGTTCATTGTCAAAATCCTGGTTATTTTCAAAAAAACGGATATTAAAATCCATATCTGCTTTTTCAATACCGGAAGCTTTATATCTTTTGAACGCAATTACAGCTTTTTTGAAATCATTCATTTTATATCCGTAAATATCTCCTAATTCGGAATTAGCATCATTGGCATATGAACTTTTCGGATATTTTGAGATCAAAGTTTCCAGTGTTTCCGCGGCTTGCTTAAAATTGTTTCCCTCAATCAGTATATTCGCTTTTTTCCTTAACGCGTCGGCGCCGAATTTGCCTTTCGGGAACTTATTAAGCATCTGGTCATAACTGGCAATCGCTTGTTTAGTGTTTCCCATGGCTTCATAAGAATATCCCAGCCAGAACAACGCTTCTTCCACTTGAGCACTCTCAGGATATTTTTTGATAATTTCTTCATATAATTCTGCCGCTTTTGAAAAGTTTCCCTTCATACTGGACTCTTTCGCGTCTTTGATTAAATTCTGGGAAGATATTTCCTGAGCCTGGATCACAGATAGAATATTTACGGCTAATACCGCGATAATTAAACTTTTTAAAATATTTTTAGCCATGGCAAGTCCCTCCTTTCAGATTTGAACAAGATCAGCCAGATAAAAATCCGGCTTGTCCCTGTTCATAATATCAATTAAAACAAACTCAATCTTGTTTAAAAGGTCGTACGTTTTAAAGTCTTTATTCTTTATCGCTTCATTTTTCGCTTTTTGAATGTCAGGCAGGAAATTACCTTTTGTTATCTCTTCTCTTAATTTATCCAGTGAAACAGATTCAGGATTGTTTCTTAAATCCGCGAGTATCACACCCGCCCGGTATTTTAGTTGGCTTTCTGGCGCCAGATACTCTATACGCTTAGCCTGTTTTTCGTTTAAATCATAATATTGAAATCCTTTATTTACCCGTGTAATTCTTATAACCGCAAAAATTAATAAAGCCGCCGCGGGGGCCGCTATATAGGGCCAATATCGCGGGAACCATGACCTTTCCTGCAGGGCTTTATGCGCCTGCCAGTATTTGACAATTTTTTCTTCGTCCATTTCGGGGATTGATATACCGGAGAGATTCACAAGTTTCAAATCCTGTTCCTTTATTTCTCTGAAATATTCACTGCAGTGGGCACATTCTTTTAAATGATCATTTACAGATATTAAATCATTATTACTGATCTCTTTATCAAGGTAAGAGCTTACAAGCGCTCTGGCTTTTCCGCATCTCATGATGTCCTCCTTTTCAGCTTTTCCCAAAGTTTTTTCCTTCCCCGGTTCAGCCTCGACATTACAGTCCCTATTGAACAATCAGCCTGTTCCGCGATTTCCGAGTAATTCAATCCCTCAATTTCACGCAAAGCCAGGACAATCTGATACCTGGGCGGCAGGCTATTCAAAGCCGAAGCAACCTGCTCCGATTCTTTCCTTTGTTCAACTGCCTTTTCAGGAGAATATTTTTCATCCCCGTGCATTTCTTCAATAAATTCAATCTCGTTTTTTCGGCCGCTTCTTTGCTTTAAACAGGTAAAAACTGTATTTATAGCCACTTTATGGAGCCAGGGGTAAAACTCCCTTGATTGATCGAAATGTTTAAGGTTTTTATAGCTTTTCATGAAAACCTCCTGAGCAATATCTTCCGCTTCCTCTTTGTTCCATACAAACCTGTAAGCCAGTATGAATATCCTTTTCTGATAACGCCTTATGATTTCCTCATACGCGTCGATTTCACCATTAAGGACTAATCTTACAACCTGGCTGTCTGTCACGATAATCCGGCTCCTTTTTCTTTTTCCATATATTAATACTTAGCGATTTTGAATTTTATTCCATTTATTTTGATATTTCAGGTATAGTTATAGACAAGACGTTTTGAATTAAAGCATATCTTACTTGACGACTGTCAAAGCACAACACCCCGAAATACAAAAGTGCCTGCAGTTCCACATACAGCGCCGCCTGCCCGAATGTATCTCGGTTATGGCTTCAGCCTGCTCTTTCGCGAGGATACCTTTGTTTTGTAAAGTTTCAAGAAGGGTGGATAGTTTCATCTTTTGTTATTTTCATTAAATAATTTTGTATTATAGTCTGTTTTGCCGAGTTGGAAAACAAAATAAAAGATTCTATTTACAAGACAAGATACTTATCGACAAAATAAAAAGAATAGATATAGAATAGTTAAGAAAATATTTTTTACAAGATCGAATTATTAGGGTATAACAGAAACTATTAATACATGTCTTTGCGGGAAAAATATTGAGTTTGATAAAAAATTAAAGTGGAGTTATTGTTTCGATTTCTTTTAGTTTTCTTATAAGTGATTTATCTGCTGTTATCAAAGCCAGATCTCTAATTTTTGCCGTTGCTGCAATAATAGCATCCGGCACCCTCAATTTTAAATTTTTACGATAATCTACTGTTTTGGCAATAATCTTATCATCAATTGTAATAACATCAATTTCTTCTAAAAATTCAGAAATTTTGTTAATCACATTGCTATCATCTGTTTCAAAACATAATAATTCTATTTTTGTAATAAAAGAAACACTCACATTGTTTTTTGAGTTTTCTATTAATTTTGAAATTTTCTGCTCACCATTAAAAAAATAAATTACAGAATTGGTATCCAATAAGTAACCTGACATATTAACTCCATTCATTCCTTATCTTTTTCTGATACTTTAATCCGTCTACCTTTTTTTTTAAGATACCTCTGTAACGACTTAATTTGTGATTTTTTTCTAAATCTTCAATAATGGTTATAATTAACTTTGCCTTTTTAATAACAGGCATATCTTCTCTATAAATAATTTTACCATTTTCATAATAAGCTTCTATAGTTTTATACATAACTGTCACGCTCCTTTAGTTTTAAGGATTTCTACATTTTAATATTATCATTACTACAAATATTTGTAAAGATATTTTGTCCTACTTTACTCCTATTAATGCATCCCGAAGGAGTTTGCTCTATTCTTCTTTATTTCCTCTAATTTTCCTAAAACATACTCCCGAATTTTTGGATTAGATATTTCATCCACCCATTTTCCCGCTTTTTCAAAACTGAATGATTGCGGGAAATGAAGTTCCGGAAAATGGCCGAATTGTTTTTTCCTCCTGCTGGAAATATATAAACAATCAATAAGCGCCTTCTCCGGTTCCGCGATTAAAAATTTACCGCTGCCCTTAGTTAAATCCCTTAAAAAATGAAGGCGATATCCTATGAAAATAATATGTGCCCAGTTTTGTATGCATTGTTTTTGTGTGCGCCAATGACGCGAGGGTTATAGACTGTGGAATTTGTTCTATAATTCCATGAAGGTGCAGGGCGCTTATAAAAGAAACGTAAACCCTTTGACTGGGCAGTAAAAAAGGTATTGCCATATACGGGCTTAACTTTTCATTCCCGATATCAAGCCCCCAGAGTCCTTTTTTTATTTTTATAATTAATCCTTTTTTTTCAAGATGATTCAATGCCTGCGTGGTATTCGATAAGGTTCCCCCGCAAAAAAAATATATTTCTCTTGTTAGAAACACAGGCCGGTCTATTTTTTTAATTGCTTCAATGGCAGACATTTTAATCATTTTCTATGTCCATATCTTCCGAGACATATATCTCAAAAACTCAATATGAAATATTTCCCTTAATTGCAACGAATTATATGAAATCATAATATGTATTATAATTTAGTTTTAACTAAATTGCAGGACATAATTGTTCACGATATATTATTTATTGATAAATATTATTATACAAATTTATTTTCAATACTTTCTATTTTTTTACTTAGAGTTTGAGATTTATTGGGATATTTTGATAAATATTTTTTAGCTTTAGTAATTATCGAAGCAAGTTCATTTTTCCTACGGGATTCAATCAAGCTGATAAGTGCTGTAATAACATTCTGATCAAAATGATTATCCCACCATTCATTTGTTTGATTTATAGCCCTTTCTACCTGGACTTCGTTCCCATGTTTCATAACCAATATTAAATATTTGGTTCGTACTGTGTTTTCGCTTGAATGTCGAGGCTTATCGAGTCTTTCATTTAGTCTTTCAATTAGATCATTAACGTATTCTCTTTTTCTTTTTTCGATTAATGAGATATATGCTGAAAAAACAGTTTGATTGTCATT
>JBFMCF010000031.1:13551-15637 GCA_040754625.1 bacterium
AGTTTGATTGTCATTAATATTTAGCCAATTTTGAGTTGTAGTCACAGCACAGTTTATTTGCTCTACACATCCAAAATCACTTACAAGTCTTATATAACTGGCCATAACAGAATATTCCTGTTTACGAGAATCTGGTTGTAACCATTTATTTAATTCATCAATGCTATTGGCTATATCTTTTGTAGCCCCGTATTTTCTAGTTAGAGCTATTACTTTGCTTACTGTAATAGAGTGATTTATATTATGAATATCTACAGCCAATTTTTCAACAATGTTTTTCTTTTTTTCTAATTCCGGCCATTTTCCGTCAATCAAGACTAAAACTATTGATCTAATTTGGTCAACTTTTGGATGAAAGGTTATCCATGCCAATAAATAATCTAATACATCTTCTTTAAAATTTAAATAATCTTTTTTCAATACCTCTTCTTTAAAATCAACTGCTCCGTATTTTTTTAACTCAACAATAAAAACTGGCATTAATAAAACAAATCCTTTTTCTTTGTTGTGATTCTTTAGCCATTCCCAGCAATTTTTCAGGGTTTGTATCATTGTTTCGTGATCATAATATTTGATTAGTTTTATATATGGATCCCAAATTTTAGAAACATTAGGATGATTTTCGTTTTTAGATAGCCAATTGCTCATATTAGATGTAACCTCAGTAAGTTTTAATGGTTTTTTGGGGTCGGGGCTATGATTGATAAGGAACTTAATAAAAGCTTGTGTGGAATCCCAAAGATCCCCTGCATTATCTATCCATTCTTTATAATGTTCAATTTCTTCTTGAATTTCCTTGGTAAATACATTAGCTTGACGTGAAAGAAATTCTAAATATGCAACACGAAGTGTACCATTTTTGGGTTCTTTTTCTAACCAATTTTGGAACAGGGTTAATGCTCTTTTTGGATCTTCATTTTCAATTAAAGGTATTAACACTCGCAAATCAGCTACATTAACTGGCTCGCGATTTTTGGCTTCGTTTAAACAATCCACTTCTTGTTCTTTCATTTCGAGTGCCTTATAAACACGGCTAAAAATACACATTGAGTCAACGCCCAATTTTTTTTGAAGGTTCCTAATCTTTTTTGAATGCTCTAATAAAATACTTCTTAAATCTATGGCACTTATATTCTCCAAAACTACTCTAAAAAGATGCAAAATAAAAAGTGACTCCGGATAATTGCCAGGGGAAGCGGTAAATAACATTTCATTAATAAGAAGTTGTGGGCTTTCAAACTGCTCATAACTATCCCAATAAGTTTGTGCTAAGTACCAGTGAGCAGATTCAAGCAATGAAACTGTAGAATACTTACTCGTAGTCTCAAATATCCAATCATTCCTTCCGCGTAGTCTAAGTATATCGCTAAATTTACTTCTTTCTACCCTTTGGATTAACGATGCGGGAATCAAAAGTTTGTATCGGTGGGTAAAACAGACATATTTGAATGCTTCATACAAACGTGGCTGATTTGATTTACTTTTAAATCTTTCAACCTCCATTCCTCAATCGTTTCTGATGGTACTAAAGGAATCCCTATATTATCACCCTGAGAAATTAAAAAGGCATATATAAGAAAGGAATAAAATTTGTCAACTGATTTAAGTCGTTCAGACATTCTACTATCAATTGCAAGTCGATCGATTCCCAGATTTTCCAGTATTCTTTCTTTCTCATTTTCAGTTAATTGAAGTTCCTTCCTAAAGGTTAGAATCCCACTTTTTTCAATATCATTAAGTCTTCGGTTTAATCTATCGTTTGAGACTGCAGTGCCGATTATTGTTATCTTATAGCCTTTATCTGCTTTCTACATAAGAAAATGCATCATTGAGCTAAAAGCGATATCATTTTCAAAAATATCATCAATAAGTAAAAATATCTCCTCATTAACTATCTCACAAAATTTTATCAGATTATCCCATATTTCAGGACGATTGTTCCCTTTATAGACATATAATACCATTTTGAACTCAGAGGCTAAATCGTAACCAACTCTTCTCATTAAAGTACTTTTACCACTTAATGGCTGACCGTATATGCAAATAAATTTAGCAGTTGCTGTGTGCATAGTTTTAACTATATCAG
>JBFMCF010000032.1 GCA_040754625.1 bacterium
CCACAATATGATGATTATTATACCTCAAAATTTTCTTAAAAACAGGGGGGAGCATTTAAAAAGTTGATTTTTATCGATAATGATAAGGAATTTTAATAAAATGTCAAAGAGATTTTTGACATTACGTGGAAAAGAATGGAGAGGGGTTTATGAAAGATTTTAAAGATATTTTTCCAGAGTTAAAGATGATGGATATTTCAAATTTATTACAGGAGCTGAAATCTGCAGCGATTATTGAACATATAGGTTCATCCAGAAATGGTTTTTGGAAATTAAAAAAGTAAATCTATTTTAAAGGAAGTGCCTTGTGAAAAACATTTATTTACCCCATTTAATGATAATAAAAAACATAATCCAGGAGACGTTTGATATTAAAACATTTCAACTGGTGTTTAAGGACAAAGCTGAAGGCAGGGATTTTAAATTTTTGCCGGGGCAGTTCTGCGAGTTTTCCGTTTTTGGCGCGGGCGAGGCCACCTTTTGCCTTGCGTCTTCTCCCACGAGGCCTGAGTTTATTGAATGCAGTATAAAAAAGATAGGAAAGGTTACAAGCGCGATACATGAACTTAAGGAAGGTGATATTGCGGGCCTCCGGGGGCCCTATGGAAATAGTTTCCCGCTTGAACTGATTAAAGAAAAAAACCTTTTGTTTATCGGCGGCGGGATTGGACTGGCGCCGCTTCGTTCTTTGATTGATTATTGCATAGATAACCGAAATAATTATAAAAATATGGATATAATCTACGGGGCAAGGACCCCGCAGGATTTAGTTTATACAAGACTCTATGAAGAGTGGAAAAAGCAACGAAATGTTAACCTGCATATTACTGTCGACAGGATAGTCGGAGATTGGGCGGGAAATGTGGATTTTGTGCCCGCTTATTTAAAGGAGCTTAAACCTTCCGCGGAAAATGCCGTGGCAATTACCTGCGGCCCGCCGATTATGATCAAATTTGTGGTTGAAGCGCTGGCCGGGCTTGGTTTCCAGGATGACAGGATTATCAGTTCACTGGAAATGAAGATGAAATGCGGTGCGGGCAAATGCGGAAGGTGCAACATTGGCAAAACCTATGTCTGCAAAGACGGCCCGATTTTTAGTTACGGCGAAATAAAAAATATGATGAAGGAGTTTTAAAAGAGCAGAATGGAAAGCATTAAAATAAACAATTCAACCCTCTTTTTGGTCCAGGGCGATATCACAAAACAGAAAACGGACGCGATTGTAAATGCCGCTAATTCCACGCTTATGGGCGGCGGCGGGGTCGATGGGGCGATACACCACGCAGGCGGCCCGGCAATATTGGAGGAATGCAAAGAAATCAGGAAAAAACAGGGAATGCTGCCCACAGGTGAAGCCGTGATTACTACAGGCGGAAAACTTCCTGCTAAATATGTTATCCATACAGTCGGGCCTGTCTGGAAAGACGGAGACCATAACGAACCCGGGCTCCTGGCTAATTGTTATCGAAACAGCTTGAAACTCGCGAAAGAAAAGGGATTGAAAACCATTTCTTTCCCGTCTATATCCACGGGTGTTTATTCTTACCCTATTAATAAGGCCTCAAAGATCGCTGTTAAAACAGTAGTTGAATTTATAGTCAATAATGAAGATATCGAAGATATTTATTTTGTTCTTTATGATTCATATACGTACCAAGCCTACAATGATGCCCTTCAAAAATATGTAAAAAAATGATTGACCTTAAAATAAAAAAAAGGTAAAATTGAATAAACAAATAAAGGAGGTATATATGAGCGCACCTGCAACAGGCGGATCTTATTTATATTACGTGAACAGCTGGCTTTTAAAAGAGGGCGGTTATCTGGCTGTTTTTAAAATGTTCTGGTTTAAAGTTGCCCTTATAGTTCTTGTGCTTGGCATATTCGCGTATACCTTGGGAAAAAATAAGACATTTGAGGAATAAATTTATTCCTTGTTCCCTATTGTAAAAATTAACCTTTTTATAACAGTAGTGTCGTTAATCACTGCCTCTACCTGCCATTCACCTTTACGGGTGGGGTTAATTCTGTAGTAACTCCATGTGCGGTACTGCCCTGCCTTATATTCTAATTCAGTTTCGTCTAATTTAGTATTTTGATAATACCAGACGTGTTTTATTATGCCGGCAGACCCGCTTTTTATTTCTGTGAAGAAAAAAAGTTTTCCGGCGGTTTCAGGAAAACTTACATCACTTCCCACCGGTTCGCGGTCCTGGATATCAGTACATATGGCCGCCCTTGGGATAGAAACGTCGCTTGCCGCGTCTTCGGCATAAACTGGGAAAAGGAAAACAAAAACCGACAGTGAAAAAAATAAACAAATTCTATTTTTCATTTTTATCCTCCCAAATTTAGTTTATGAATAATTGATTATTTTAATACTTCATTGCAATTTGGACAAACAGCCAAATTATCTGAAACCATACTGCCGCATTTTTTACAATTTACAAATTTTTTCCCGCAAGGTTCGCACAAAGCAATCCCCTTACATACTATACTTCCCCCGCAATATGGACACGTGCAGGCTTTTTTTTGGGAAACGGGTTTACTTTTTTTCATTTTACCCCCTGTTATAAGTGTCAAGTTGTAAGTTTTAAAAGATTTTCAACAGAATTTATTTTTTGCTTAACGCTTAAAACCTAAAACTTGAAACTATTAATGGCTGATAGATTCTCCTATCCACCTGAGATAGTCGTTATTTCCTCCGGTAACCGGAACGGCAATTATTTCAGGGACTTTATAAGAATGCAGTTCTTTTATTCTTTTGGTTACAAAAGGAACATTTTTTTCAAGGGTTTTAATAATTAAAAGGAGTTCCTTCGCGTTGTCGATTTTCCCTTCCCACCAAAATAGAGATTCAACAGATGGAATGATATTTACACATGCCGCCAATTTTTCTTCCAGCAGCGCCATGGTTATTTTTTTTGCTTCCTCGCCAGATGAAACCGTGGAAAATATAATAGTATATGTCATTTGAAATAGGCCCCCGCAAATCTCTTATCTTCTTCTTCCGTAAATTCCTGGAACCAACCGTTATCAAGACCGTATGTTTCTGCCATTTTGATTGTATTTTCATATTCTTCACGGGTAATCTTCCTTGTTAATTCAGGAAAATCACCTGCTTTATGATATGGAAAATACTGGCTCATAAGGCTGAGTAAGATTTTATCACTAAAATTTTGAGAAATAAACTGAAAAATATTTTTTGATGATGAAAGATTATTTGGCAGTATCAAATGCCTTATCATTACTCCTTTCATAATTATATCGTCTTCATCAAGCTGTATCCGGCCTGTCTGGTGGACCATCTCTTTTACCGCTTCACGATTGGTTTGGAAATAATCTTCCGCGTTTGAATATTTTTGCGAGGAGATATCGTCTCCATAGCGCATATCAGGCAGATAAACATCAATAATTCCATTTAATAACTTTAAAATCTCTATTTTTTCATACCCGCTGGTATTGTAAACTATAGGGATGGAAAGACCCGCCTTTTTTGCTTCATAAATAGATTCTAAGATAAAAGGAAGAAAATGTGTCGGAGTGACCAGATTTATATTATGGCATTTTTGGTTTTGAAGCCAAAGCATTTTTTTGGCAAGCTCTTCAATCGGCATTTCACTTCCCTCGTCATTTTGACTGAAAGGATAATTTTGGCAATATACACACCTCAGGTTACAATTTGAGAAAAATATAGTACCTGAGCCGTATGTTCCCGAGATAGGCGGTTCTTCTCCAAAATGCGGGAATATATGCCTGACTTTCATTTTATATTCTGCTTTACAAAAGCCCTTCTCCCCGTTTTTGCGGTCAACTTTACAGTTCCTTGGGCAGAGAATACACGGGCTCGCAAGGGCATAAGCCTGATCAATGCGGTTAGATAGTTCTGGAAGGGTAATGTTCATAATTATAATAGGTTAACCACCCTTCGCTTTAATTAGATGAAAAACAAACCTATTTAAAACTTTGAGTGGCCAAAGGCCACACGAAGCCTTGGCGAAGTGTGGAGGCGGAAATCGGAAATGAACAGGACCATAGGGGATCCGCTCCT
This sequence comes from bacterium, assembly GCA_040754625.1. Lineage (NCBI taxonomy): Bacteria > bacterium. The sequence goes on from JBFMCF010000032.1 coordinate 4,052, forward strand.
CTGGCGTTCCCCGCCTGAGGCGGGTCACTGTCACCCCTTGAAGAAAACTCCCGTTTTCTCCAAACCTCTTTCCCGTTCAAGTCCTTTTGTTGTATCCTCTGTTTATTCTTTAACCACTTACTATAAGCAATTTGCTATTTGCTAATCTGGAGGCGGCAATCGGACTTGAACCGATGAATAGCGGTTTTGCAGACCGCCGCCTTAGCCACTTGGCTATGCCGCCCTGACTTGAGTATAAATACTTAAAGATTCTATATTAATTTTTTTATAAAGTCAAGCCAATTCAGAAATTTGGTGTGGAAACAGCAGCAGGTATGGTTCCAAAGGATTAAAAAGGACTATCCCCAAAAAATAGACATAGAAAACAGTAAGTAGTTGTGAAATAAGGAATAAATAAAAAAAGGAAGTGTAAAAGCATAATTTTTTATATTTTTCAAAAAAATGGGGATACTTTT
>JBFMCF010000033.1 GCA_040754625.1 bacterium
TTGGCGTTTAAATTCGTTGGTAAAGGTTCGTTTCGGTTTCATGATAGGTTCCTTTCTGCCCGTTTTGGGCTTTAGGTCCTATCAATAGTCTAACATATAATTACAGTTTTAGGGGTGCAGTCCATATCTAAGTTATCTGTAAGAACAAGTGTAATCAATACTTTATTATTTATAAGAAAATCTTTTACTAATTTGTATTCATTTCGCTTTGTTTCAGGGTCTATGTAAATGCTTTTGTGATCGGCTCCCAAACAAAAATCTATCAACTTTAAAACGGTTGTCTTGCCTACATTATTCCCAGTTGCTCTTTCATTACTATCCGGTGTTTCATCAATAATCAAATTAATACCTTTTCTAAAATAAATTTCACGAATTATTCGCCCCCCACTTGAGATAGTTAATAACCTTAAGAACATAATTCAACATCTCCATTTTTATTTAAAACAGCAACATTTAATAAAAATAACCAATCTAGGCACAATATAAAAACAGGAAAAGTCATGTCCCGATTTTGTTTTACATTTTGATATAAATCCAAAAGATTCTGTGTCGCTTGTTTTTGTAAGGCTTGTAATACAAATGCTCCATTGTAGTAAACACTGTGTTCTGGATGTATATTATCAGGTAGTAACATAATTATAATCCTTAGGATTTTCAAAAATTTTGCATCGAATAAATGCATCTACAACAAGAATATTTACGCAAAGTTCCAATTCATCAATAGGAATTTGAACAAAATTTGCACTTTTTTCTATTATTTCTTTGATTTTATCTATTACGGCAAAAAATAATTCATCATCTTTAAAAGTATTTTTTGCTTTTAAATACTCCTGCTTTATTTTAGCTAATACAGAACTGCTTTTATTTAATCCTTGGGTATCAAATTCTGCATATTTTTTATCAAGCCGGTTATAATGAATTGTATAATCTTCTATTATATATTTTGCACTGTTTAAATTATTATAGGTAATCTTACGCTCAATTTCAAAACTGTCCGTTGTGCTACATTGATCTTGATTGATCCAATCTTCTTTCGATAAAATATTTATAATTGCGGCTAGGTTTGAATCTAATTTAATAACGTTGACTTCATTACCCAATTCTTCATAGATTAAACGATAAATATTTTTTTGCTTATTGATTTCTAAAGTTGAAATAAATTTTAATATCGATGTAGTATCAAATATATCATTTAAAGGGTTAAAAATAACATTATGCGGATTTTTGTAAGTCTTGTTCCTTAAATTGCTTGCGTCTTTTGAAATTGAAATGAATTTAAAATTGTAATCAGGATGTCTTTTTATAATTTCTTTCTCTATTGCAGCTTCTATTTTTTCTTTTGTATTAGTAGCTGAAACCTGTACAATAATTTTGTTTGAATTATCAATCAAATCAATAGCTTCTACATTTTGAAGCTTACTATTTAAATTATTGAGATTCCAGTTGTAGAGTTGGTTAAAAAAATACATATAAAAATTTTCAGAGTGAATATGAAAATCCAAAATATTCAATTTACCTCTGGAATTTATTCTTACAGCAAGTACAGTTTGGCTTTTCTTCAATATAATTATAATATTTTGATCGGTTCATTATCTTATATTTTTCTTATAACCATAAACATTTACTATAAATTAGTCCAGTTATAAACTGTGTCTTCATTTTATTAAATTATCAAGAGATATATCGAACACTTTAGCTATTTTAATAAGTGTTTCAATTTTCGGGTTTTTAATCCCACCGTTTTCCAATTTTATAACCGTATGATAAGAAATATTTGCTTTTCTTGCCAGTCCTTCCTGGGTTAGATTCTTTTCTTTCCTTATTTTTGCCAAATTTTTAAGATACATAAATTCTCTCGACTTATATTACAATACATATTATTCTAATACATAGAATATGATTTCCTAATATGCATATTTTAATCTTAAAGGAGTTACTATGCAAGATAAATCACCGAAAATAAAATGCGCAATTTATACAAGAGTGAGCACAGATAATCAAGCCGAAGTCGAATTTAATTCCTGCGAGGCTCAGGAAGCAAAAATCAAATCCTTTATTGCCAGCCAGGAAAATATGGAACTTTTTAAAGTCTATTCTGATGCGGGTTGGACAGGGGCTAATATTAACCGTCCGGCATTAAGTGAATTGCTAAATGATATTAAACAAAATAAAATCAACCTTGTTGTCTCTTATAAAATTGACCGTCTAACCCGTTCGCCAAAGGATTTTTATCAGCTTATAGAATTATTTGATAAACACGGTGTAGATTTTATTTCGGTTACTGAAAGGTTTGATACTTCGACACCATCAGGGAGATTACTCCGTAATATTATGCTTACGTTTGCTCAATTTGAAAGAGAGCTTACCAGCGAAAGAACAAAAGACAAAATGCTGGAGCGCGCCCAAAAAGGCATGTGGAACGGCGGGATTGTGCCCTTTGGCTATAAAGCTGAAAATAAGAAGCTGATAATCAATGGAGATGAAGCTAAAATTATCCGTTCAATTTATGAAAACTTAAAATGTATTCTAAATTAAACACCGATTACGTTCCTCAATTTATAGCCGCTTTAGTAAAAATAAATCTCCATTAATCAATGCTATTTTCTTTCTTCTTGTCCATCGTTTGATCTGTGCTTCACGCTTCAGAGCTTTTGATCTGGTTTGATAAGTTTCTTTATAGGCGAGTTTTACAGGGGCATTATAGCTGGTATAATGCGCTTTTTTATTAAGATGCTCTTTGAAACGGCGTTCTATATTATTAGTTACACCTGTATATAAAGATTTATTCTTACATTCTAAAATATAAACAAACCACATAATTTTTGTCCCTCGACTGTGGTGAGAAAAATCGAACCACTTCGCTCGGGACACTTCTCCTCGCTTGTGGTGAGTGAAATCGAAACAGCCTGTGAATCAAAATGAAACGGCCTTCTAGCTTGCACTGAGCGAGGCCGGAAGGCCGAGTCGAAGTGGCTCCCCGGGCTGGGCTCGAACCAGCAACCCTTCGGTTACAAGTATCCTTTGAATTTCTTCAAAGCTTGGACTATCTCATTCCCTTGTCCGCCTTGGGCGGGTTTAGGGAGTGGGCGCTTCCCCCGATTTCCATCGGAGTACTCCCTTGCGGGATAGTCTCTGCACGTTTTCGCTTACGGACTCACATCAGCGAACTTCGCTCAGGATTACCTTACACCTTGGCGGCAATCAGGTTTTCCTGAATTCACCCACTTTTTCAACCACGATTTCTCGCGGAAGCTGCAACTTTTTTACAGCCGAATGCTCCACCATTGAGCTACCGAGGAATTATTTTTTTAACACAATTATTAATACTTATCCAATGGCAGGATAAGAATTAATAAAATATTCAAATTTATTTTGTTTTATTTGCTTCTTCAGTAATAGAACACAGTTTCAAAAGCCTGTCCCATTTTTTATCCACATATTCCTGCAGCTCCTGCAAAATATGTTCATTCGCAGGAGTAAAAAGATGGCGGAACCTGCCCTGTTTCTCCAGCCATTCTCTAATCGGCTTTCTTTCTTTAGGATTATAGTTCATCTTATACACGCCGTTTTCAACTTCATAAAGCTGCCAGAAACCTGTTTCCACCGCGAGCCTCGCGAGTTCAATGGATTCCTCTCCAGGATACCTCCACCCAAGCGGGCACGGGGATAGAACGTTAATAAAACTAGGGCCGTCTACTTCTAAAGCTTTCTCAACCTTTTTCATCAGGTCATTCCAATGGCTGGGAGATGCCTGCGCGGCATAAGGTATATCATGAGCCACAACACAGGCTGTTAAATCCTTCGGGTATTCCTTTTTACCATAGGCCTCTTTTCCCGCAGGCGACGTAGTCGTATCCGCGCCGCGCGGCGTAGCGCTTGAACGCTGAATCCCGGTATTCATATACGCTCCGTTATCATAACAAATCACAAGCATTCTGTGCCCGCGTTCCAACGCGCCGGAAAGGCTCTGGAAACCAATATCATAAGTCCCGCCATCGCCTCCAAAGGATATAAACCTTATATCTTCCTTTATTTTTCCTTTTTTCTTTAACGCGCGGTAAGCGGCCTCAGTCCCGCTCAGGGAAGCCGCGGAATTTTCAAACGCGACATGAAGGAAAGAAGATTTCCACGATGTATAAGGATAAATAGTTGTAGAAACTTCCAGACACCCTGTGGCACACGCCACAACCAAAGGATTTTTAGCCGCTTTCGTGACCATACGGCTGACAATCGCCGCGCCGCAGCCCGGGCATAACCTATGCCCCGGTGCTACAATTTCTTCCCTGGCTGATAATTCTTTTAAAGAAGCCATAATTCTCCCAAAATTTGTTTAAGCCGTTTAAACAGTTTGAACCGCTAAATTTATTTATTCCCTCACTCCCACATAATTCACAGAACTCTGCACTTTCCCTGTAAGGTTAATATCCCTGATATTATTGCATATGTTCCATATATCATTAGGGGTTATTTCCCTGCCCCCCAAACCATATACATAATTTACAACTTTTATCTCCGCGTTCCTTCCAAAAAGGGCCGCGCGGACATCATTAAATAAAGGCCCGCCCACTCCGTTAAATCCCAGGGATCTGTCCATTACCGCAAGGACCTTTATTCGTTTTAAAGCCTCGGCCAGTTCTTCCTCGGGAAACGGCCGGAAACATCTTATCTTAATAAGGCCTATCTTATACCCCTTCTCCCTGACCATATCCACAACCGCTTTAGCTGTCCCGGCAGTTGAACCTAAAACTATCAAAGCCAGCTCGGCGTCCGCCATACGGTATTCTTCAAATAATCCATAAGAACGGTTAAATTCTTTTTCGAAAGCCCTGCCTACTTCCTGGATGACTTTTTTCGCGTTAACCATTCCCTCAGCCTGCTGTCTTTTATGTTCAAAATAATAATCAAAAAAATCAAGAGGGCCATAAGTCACGGGCTGTGAAGGATTGATCAAAGGGTGTTTCGGAATGTAATTCCCTATAAATTTTTTGACCTTATCGTCTTCGTAAGTCGAAAGTGTTTCCAGCGCGTGGCTTATTATAAAACCATCCAGCGTAATCATTACCGGGAGCATCACATCGGGATGCTCCGCAATCCTTAAAGCCTGCACCGCGTTATCATAAGCTTCCTGCGAATTCTCGCTGAAAATCTGTATCCACCCGGAATCGCGGCAGCCCATCGTATCGCTGTGGTCGCAATGAATATTTATCGGGCCTGATAAAGCCCTGTTAACCACGGGCATAACAATAGGCAGGCGGTATGACGCCGCGATATAAACTATCTCCCACATATAAGCAAGACCGTTTGACGAAGTTGCTGTCATTGCCCGGACACCGGCGGCTGATGCCCCGATGGTAGCGCTCATGGCGCTGTGTTCACTGTCCATCGTGAGAAACTCAGTGTCCACCTGTCCATTAGCCACATAATCGGCGAATTTCTGCATTATACCGGTTTGAGGCGTAATCGGGTACGCGGCCACAACTTCCGGATTTATTTGTTTCATTGCGTATGCCACGGCTTCATTACCCGTCATTGCTTGGCGCATTATTTCATCTCCTATCTTTTTAAACCAAAAAAACTAAAAACGAAAAAACTAAAAAAACCAATAAAGATTTCGGTTCTTAAGTTTTTCAGTTTTTGGTTCTTCAGTTTCTTACTCTTCTTTCACCATCTTAATCGCCTTTATCTTAGGCGGACACTCTCTGGCACAAATACCGCATCCTTTACAATGATCATAATCGAACTTTTCAATCTTACCGTTTTTCACAATAATCGATGAATCAGGACAATATATCCAGCAGATAAGGCAATTAGAGCATTTTGTAGGGTCGTGGACCGGCCTGAACACACGCCATCCACCGGTTTTATATTTAACGGAATTACCAGGCTCGAGAATCAAACCGCCAATAGGTATTTCCTTCCATTTCTTATTGCTCACCTTTAACCTCCTGGTATGCCCGTCTTATGGATAAAATATTTCCCTCGATTATCTCAGGGCGGAATTTCTTGGAATATTTTTCCTTGAAATCTTTCACAACAACCTCTATATTTAAAGTTCCTGTCGCCCGGACCAGCGCGCCGACCATCGGGGTGTTAGGGATCGGTTTTTTTATGGTCTCGATGGAAATTTTCGTTGCGTCGACAGTAAAAATCTTTTTTCCCTGTAATTTCAGTTTTTCCCGCATTTCTTTAGGGGAATGAGGCGTGTTGATAATAATAATCCCGTCTTCCTTCAGACCTTCCAGCACATCAATAGTACCAATCAGGGAAGGGTCTAAAATTACCACTACCTGAGGGTTTTCTATATTGCTGTGTATATTAATGGGCACAGTATCAATGCGTGTAAAAGCCCTGATAGGCGCCCCCATTCGTTCAGCGCCGTACTCAGGGTTCGCCTGAACATATTTGCCGCCTGTAATTGCTGATTCAGCTAAAAGTTTAGCCGCTGTAACTACTCCCTGGCCGCCCCGCCCATGCCAACGAATTTCTAACATAAAACTTCTCCTGTTAACAATTGACAATTTAGCATTAACTATTGAGCATTTATTGTAAAACTAATTGTTAATTGTCAATACCCAATGCTCAATTGTCAATTAAAATGATAATTATATTATACTTCCCAACATCATGTCAAGTTATTTCACTCCTGCCCTCCATAGCCCTCACGAGGGTCACCTCATCCGCATATTCAAGGTCCGCACCCATCGGAAGACCATGTGCCAAACGCGTTATTTTTAGATTAAAAGGTCTTAACTGTTTCGCGATATACAGGGCCGTTGCCTCACCTTCCACATTAGGATTAATTGCAAGAATTACCTCTTTAATCCCGCCTTTTTTAACTTTTTCCACTAAACTGTTAATTTTAATATCATCCGGGCCAAACCCGTCTAATGGTGAAATTCTACCCAGTAAAATATGATAAACTCCGTGAAACCCCCTTGTTTTTTCAATCGCGATCAGATCACTTGGCTCTTCTACTACGCAAATAACTTTTGTATCCCTGTTTTGGTCGCTGCAGATATTACAAACATCAAATTCTGTCAGATTATTGCAAATCGAACAATAATGAATTTTATTTTTTACTTCCTGAATAGCATTTGCCAATGCATAAGCTTCGTCTTTCTCCGTCTTTAATATAAAAAATGCCAGGCGCTGGGCAGTCTTCGGGCCGACTCCCGGAAGTTTATTCAATTCATTTATTAATCTTTCAAAACTGTCTGAATAAAGTTTCATTTTAAATACAACCCCTCCTTCTTTCATTAGCAATTAACAATTGGCTATTGACAATTGACAATTATATTTATTTTACAATTAAAATTGTCAATTGCTAATTGTCAATGCTCAATTGTCAATTCAGAGCGGGGCTACATCATTCCGTTCAGTCCCGGTATATTCAATCCCCCGGTTAACTTGCTCATTTCAGAAGAAACCATCTCCTGCGATTTTTTTAAACCTTCGTTAATTGCCGCGAGAACTAAATCCTCGAGCATTTCCAAATCGTTCGGATTAACGACTTGCTGTTCAATTTTTATCTGGCGGAGATGCTGCCTGCCATCAAATATTACCTTTACCATACCGCCCCCGCTTGAAGCCTCCACAGTTTTATTTTCCAGTTCTTTCTGTATCCGTTTCATATCGGACTGCATTTTCTGAACCTGCGCAAGCATCGATGCCATTTTATTCATCCAGCCCTTCCTTTCTTAACATATTTTTTTTAATAAAACACTTATTATTTTTATCACCTAACTCTTTTTTTTACTTTTTAGGAAGGGCTGGATTCACCCCAATCCTTCCCATATACTTATGAGGGGCCGGGTTCATCCGGGACCCCTTTTTTATGTTTTGATTTTTTTATCTCAATAATCTCACCGCCGAAAGTGTCTAACGCCGATTTCAAAACAGGGTCTGATAAAATCATTTTTCGTTCACTTAAAAAATCCATTTCCTTTTTTTCTTCTTTTTTCGCCTTTCCTGTGTTTTCCCTGACAACACATTTAATCTGCATACTTTTTCCCGTCAATTCATTAACCGCCATAGATATAAATTTAAGGTTGCTGTTTTCCTCCACACGTTCTTTGTAAAACACATTATCAGGATAAAAGCCCAAACTAAATTCATTGTTTTTTTCATCCACTACTTCACAATGATCCAGTAAGTTCCCGAGCATGACCTTTTTTTCTTTTACCAAATGCACAATTTCTCTCCAGCAAGATTTAATGGGGCGTTTTTCCCCGGATTGAGGCTTGACATCCGCAGTTTGTGACTCGTGATCCGTGATCCGTTGTTCGCTGTCCATCAACCGGGACTTACCCTTTACGATTTGCTCATCCTCCTGCTTTTTGGACGGTTCATGAACCGCCCCTGCAGTTTGGGCAGGCACAAGACCTGCCCCTGCATTGCTCTTGACTGGTGACTGGAAACTGGTGGTCCCTCTTTGCTCCATACCCTCTGCTCTCTGCCCTATGCTTTTCGCCTCTTGCCCCTTGACCCTTACCTCTCCTTCTGCCTGCGTTATCTTCACCAGTGCCATTTCCATAAGAATTCTGGGGTAACTGGAACGCCGGATTTCCAATTCTGTTTCATTTAAAATTTTCATTATCTCCAGCAATCTTTCTTTTGTAAAGGCGTCGCGGTATTTTGCAATATTTTTTACTTGAGCAGGGGACAAATCCGCCAGAACACCGGTATCAGAGCCCGGGACAATAATTACCACCAGGATGTGCCTCAGATAATCAAGCATTGTTTTAATAAACTGGTTCAGATCATAACCTTTTCCCAAAAGCCGGTTCAAAAAAAACAACGCGCCTGGTGGGTCTCTTTTAACGATAATCTCACAAAATTCCTCCAAAATCTTTTCTTCTGTCAGCCCAAGAAAATCCTGGACATCTTTTTTTGTAATTTTTTTCCCGCTGTAAGACACTGCCTGGTCCAGAAGGCTTTGACTGTCACGCATACTCCCTTCTGACGCCTGCGCAATCATATAAAAAGCTTCTTCTTCAACATCCATGCCTTCCTTTTCTGCAATATATTTTAAATGTTTGACAATTTCAGGCACATTTACCCTCCGGAAATCAAATCTCTGGCACCGGGAAAGAATTGTTAAAGGGACTTTGTAGGGTTCAGTTGTCGCAAAAATAAAAATAACATGGGGAGGCGGTTCTTCCAGCGTCTTTAAAAGGGCATTAAAAGCCTCTTTAGTCAGCATATGGACTTCATCAATTATATAAATCCTGTATTTCCCGCTGACAGGCGCGAATTTAACATTTTCCCTTAAATTCCTGATTTCATCTATACCACGGTTTGAAGCGCCGTCAATTTCAATAACATCCATCGAGACACCCCTGGTAATTTCTTCACAGCTTATGCAGGTATTACAAGGGGAATAATCTTTTCTTTTTTCACAATCAAGCGCTTTTGCTAAAATTCTTGCCGCGCTTGTCTTCCCGACTCCCCGCGGCCCTGAAAAAAGATAAGCGTGCGCGATTCTATTCAAAGCCAATGCGTTTTTTAAAGTAAGCGCGACATGGTTTTGGCCGATTAATTCATCAAAATTCTGCGGCCGGTATCGCCGGGCAAGTACTATGTATGACATGTCGCTCCAATAATTAATGTAGGGGCGAGCCGTTGGCTCGCCCAAATAGGGCGATTCACCGAATCGCCCCTACACAAAATGGCATTGCCATGCACCTTATATGGTGCATGGCGGCGCAAGGTCAAAACACATAAAATCTCTATTTATCGCTGCTTCCTTCCGGACCTGGCGAGGTTCATAAATATTTTATCGCCTTTTCCAGGCGCCGCCAAAAATTTTTGCTTCTCAAAAATTTTGTGTAATTAGTAATTTGCATTTTGTAATTTGTTCAAAGTAAGATTAATTGTATCGGAAACATCAGTGAAAATTTTTCCCAAAATACAAATTACACACACAAAATACAAATTTAAAACAAATTTTATTTCTTCTCAATTGTAACTTTTTCCATAACATCGCCAACCGCGATTTTGTGGACAACGTCAATACCCTCTATCACCTGCCCGAAAACTGTATATTGGCCGTCCAAAAAAGGCGCCGGCGCAAGACATATATAAAATTGGCTGCCCGCGCTGTCAGGGGCATTGCTTCTTGCCATCGCGACTGTTCCTTCAAGATGCGGCTTCATATTAAATTCAGCCTTAATAGTATAGCCGGGCCCGCCTGTCCCGTTTCCTTTCGGGTCTCCCCCCTGGATAACAAAACCGGGTTCTCTTCTATGGAATTTTAGCCCATTGTAAAAACCCTTATTTGCAAGCTTCTTAAAGTTATCAACAGTGTTTGGCGCGTCGTCCGGGAAAAATTTAAAAATAATATTTCCTTTTTTTGTCTGGATTACTGCCACCTCCATAGTTTTTTCCTGGGCTTTACTTTCCACTTTACCTCCTTCTTCTGCTGATATCAGATTGGTTGTTAAAAAAATCCCAAACACCAATAACATAGCAATTTTTCTCATGAAATGTTCTCCTCCTTTAAAATTTGAATAACTGAAAATCGATAATCGAAATTTGACCGAATCGAAGATTTGTTCTAATCTATTCTCAACTTTCGATTTTCGATTCTCCGCCATTTTTGCTTCGCAAAAATGGCGGAGAGGCAGGGATTTGAACCCTGGGACCCCTTTAGGAGGTCACACACTTTCCAGGCGTGCCGATTAAACCGCTCTCGCACCTCTCCGAATTTTATCCTATAATCGCCTTAATTTTATCCATTAACTGTTCCTTTGTGACAGGTTTCTGGGCAAAATCCACATGATTTATCTTTTTCAACTGCCTCAGGATGCTTGGGCTTAAAACACTTACCACGAGTATTGGAATATTTTTAATCTTTTCATCCTCTTCTTTTCTGACATGCATAAAAAAAGCGTCACCCGACATGGGCTCCATGATAATATCCAGTATTATTAAATCATATTTTTTCACCTTCAACTGTTTTAAAGCCTCTTCCGCGTTACTTTCAAAATCAAAATTATACTTATCTTTCTGGTCATTGAAAAAAATCTCATAGATTTCCCGCATATCTTTGTCATCTTCAATAATCAAAATGTTTCTTATGTTGTTTTTTGTCATAACCGCCTCCTGTAAGATATTTTTTTCTCAATTGTTTTTTTTATTTTTAGGCAATCTGACTATTACCGTAGTCCCATGGTTCCTGCCTTTTGATTCAATTTCAATCTGTCCCTTATTTATTTCAACAAGTTCCCTGCATATTGTAAGCCCCAATCCTGAACCTTCAACAGCCGCGTGGCGCTTGTAAAATTTATCAAACACCCGGGATATGTCCTTTGCCTCTATGCCGCATCCCGTATCTTTTATACTTATTTCTATATAATCCTTTACAATCCTGCCTGAGACGAAGATTCCGCCTTTATTCGTAAATTTTATCGCGTTATCTATAATATTCTGCATTATAACCGATATATCATTTTTTTCCGCCCGGACAAAATTGGCGTATTGAGGTATATTTATCTCAAGCCCGATCTTTTTCTTATCAAGAAGATACCTGCTCCTTTTAATAATATTATCGAAAACAGATTTTAAAGAAACTTTAGTCTTTCTTTTTTTTAAAATCTTATTGTCTTTTGTTTCAAGCGCAAATAGTTCCAGGATATTATCAATATCTTTATGTAATTTTTTAAGATTTTCCGAAATTATACGGTATGCTTTTTTAATCTGGTCAATCTTATTAAATTCCAGTCCCGCTTTAAACACATCCACGGCCATTTCTGCTATGGCAACCGGTGTTTTTAAATCATGGGAAATATCGCGGATTAAAGTGTTTTTTATATGTTCTATCTGTTTACGTTCCGTGATGTCTGTCATAATGCCGAGTATGGCCTTTTCTCTTTCATAGGTTATTAATTTTGTTGCCAATATTGCTTCAATTCTTTTGCCTTCCTTTGTAATTAAAGAATATTCATAAGGCGGAACATTATAACCTTTCATATGCCTTATAAACGCCTTTTCCACAAGTTCCCTGGATTCCGGCGCGATTAATTTTCTAAAATCAAAACCAGGAGAATAAAATTCTTCTCTGCTATACCCCATGATTTTTTCACATATTTTATTAATATAAACTATTTTCCCTTTTTTATTTATAAATATCTGGTTAGGTAATTGTTCTGTCAGGTTCCGGAACTTTTCTTCCGATTCCCTCAAGGCCCTTTCCGCCTTCTTGCGCCGGGTGATATCCAGCGCAATATCAAGAACACCCTTGACTTTTTCTTTTTCATCTTTTATGGGGATCCCTCTAATCAGCCATTCCCTGCCGTCAGGAGCAAACATTTCCCTTTCTCTAAACCGTCCGGTTTTTACCGCCTCTGTCACCGGGCAATTTTGACACGGCTTATCCAACTTATGAAAAGCCTCGTAACAAATTTTACCCTTCAATTCATCCTGTGTATAGCCAAAAGATATGCATGTCGCTTTATTAGCCCATAAAATTCTATTTTTTGTATCCTGGTAAGCCACCAGGTCCACCATATTATCTAAAATGAGCAATTTATCATTTTCGCTCTTTTTTAAAGCCTGTACAACATTTTTCTGTTTTGTAATATCCGCTGATAAATGAATTGCCCCCACAAGGTTATTATTATCATCAAAAAGCGGCGTCGTCCTGATATAAAGCCATTTCTCCTGCCTGGGGATAAAGACCTCGGACATTTCAAATTTTTTACTCTCAAGCATTCTTTTATGAGGGCATTCTTCTATCGGTTCATCTGTTTCATGAATAATTTCATAACATTTTCTGCCCTGGAAATAAGCCGCATCTTTCTTTTTTGCGGACAAGATAGCCTTATTCGCTTTGATTATGGTGAAGTTTTTGTCCAAAAGATACACAAATTCCGACATTGTGTCAAATGCCGGCGACCAGAATTTCATATAATCTATCTGTTCCATTTTCTATCCCTTTGGCAAATTAACTATTATTTTGGCCCCCTGCTTTTTGCCTTTTGACTTAACCTCTATTGTTCCTTTATATATATTAACAATTTCTTTACAGATTGCAAGCCCTAAACCCGTGCCTTCAACCGCAGGGTGCCGTTTATAAAACTTATCAAAAACCCTCTTTATATCTATGTGGTCTATTCCACAACCTGTGTCTTTTACTGTTATCTCAATTTCACCTCCTTTCAACCTGCTTTTTATTGAAATACTGCCTTTGTCAGTAAATTTTACAGCATTATCCAAAAGATTACTCATTAAAATCAAAGCGTATTTTCTGTCTATTATAACATTTTTTGCGTTTTCCGGAACATCTATATTAACCTGGAGATTTTTCCCCGATATAAGGTAAGTTAATCCTTTTAATATTTCATTAATCACGGATACCAATGAAACTTTTCGTTTTTTCTTCTTTTTATGCGCTATTCTCCCGGTTTCAAAATCAGCCCAGAAAATGGCGTCCTTTGCGTTTTCAAATGTTATCCGGAATTCTTCCTCCGATTTTCTTAAAGCGTCCTCGGCTTTTTTCCGCCCGGTGATATCATGCTGTGTCGCAATTGAGCCTGTTATTTTACCTCTGTTATCTTTAATTGTACTTATTGTTACAAAAGATAAAAATTCTGTGCCGTTCTTTTTTATATTCGGGATCTCCCCTTCCCATAATCCTTCTTTCATAAGGGCAGTCGTTATCTCCCTGGTTAATTCATCCCTTTTTGATACCGCGTTAAGCAGGGTCACATCCTTTCCTATCAACTCGCCCTTTTTACATCCAAACAGTTTATCAAAAGCGTTATTCGTATATATTATTCTGAAAACATCTTCCAGCGAAGTAATAGATACAGCTTCTCTTGCATGTTCAACCGCTTTTAGCAATTTTTCTCTTTCTTCTTCTATTTTCTTGTGTTCTGTTATATCTTCCGAAAAGGTTATACCCCCGATTAAATCATTTTTTTCATCAAAAACCGGGTTTGTTCTTATATTAAGCCACTTCCCCTTACCTGGAATAAATAACTCCAGTGTTTCAAATTTCCTGCTTTTAAGCATTCTTTTATACGGACAATCTTTGGCAATGGGCGTATTTACTCCGTATATGGCCTTATAACATTTTCTGCCTGTTAATGAACTTTCCTTTTTTCTTGTAAAATCAACAACAGCTTTATTGACTTTTATTACATTAAAATCTTTGTCCAAAAGATATACAAATTCCGACATAGTGTCAAATACAGGAGACCAGTATTTATTAAAATCGATTTTACTTTTTAACATAATTTGATTTTTTTAATGTTCCATTGAAAATAGAAAATCGAAAAGAGACCGCAATCTTTAACTTTCCTGTCAAATCTCGATTCTCTATTTTCGATTGCTCTGTCCCGATGTTACATCGGGACTGGTGCGCCTGGCCCGATTCGAACGGGCTACCTTCAGATTCGAAGTCTGCCGCTCTATCCAGCTGAGCTACAGGCGCAAAAAAAAGTAAAATTTTTCCTATTCACTAAATACTACTCACCAATAACCAGCAATAGTACCATAATGCCAACGCCCAAAACTATACCGATAAACTGCCAAATAGAACGTTTTAATTCAGTTTCTTTATGCAATTCAGGGATTAAATCCGAACCTGCCAAATAAATAAATCCGCCTGCAGTCAAAGGCATCAATAAGGCCGAATACGCTTCAACTTTCGGGCCGATGACAAGAGAAATTATCGCTCCTAAAACAGCCACCGAAGCTGATAAAAAATTAGCGAGCATTGCCTTCTTTCTGGAGTATCCGCCGTAAATCAAGATACTATAATCACCTATCTCCTGCGGTATTTCATGAATAATAACCGCCAGAGTCGTGCTAAAACCTATTGAAGGGCTGACCAGATAACCCGCGCCTATCATCATTCCGTCAATCAGATTATGCAGGCCGTCACCGATAATATTCATCATCGCGATGGGATGGGGATGATGTTCAGAAGTCGGCAAGTGACAGTGTCTCCATGAAAAAAATTTTTCCAGAACGAAAAATATTAAAATCCCGAGAATAATAAAAATTGAAACCAGCAAATTGTTGCTGCTGTTCCTGAATGATTCGGGGACGAGATGGATCAAGGCATCGCCGAACAATCCGCCCACAGAAAAGCTTACTAAAAAAAGCAGTATCAGCTTTAATTTTTCCGTATTAACAAAAACAAAAATAATACCCAGCAAAGATATTAAACTGACAGTTGAAACACTAAGTATGGTATAAATCCAAATATTATTCAAAAATAATCCCTTAATCTTCTGTTAATATTATATAAGTCACGATGTAATACATGGAATTTGGTTTTAAGGTAATTAAGTATACTAGAATATTGTCCCTTTTTCAAGAAAAACCGTTTTTAAGAATTTGGAGGATGGTAATAAATAACAGAGCACTATGCCCCGCCGATATATTTTTTTACTAATTCCGGCAATTGTCTTGTATCTATTGGTTTGGAAATATAATCATCTGCTCCCATCTGGAGAATTTTTTCTCTATCACCTTTCATCGCAAAACTTGTTACTGCAATAATTTTTATGGTCCTTAACTCAGGGCGGTTTTTGAGCTCTTTTACAACGGAAAAACCATTCATAACAGGCATTTGTATATCTAAAAGTATTAAATCAGGTTTATTCTCACCCGCCATCTTTATTCCCTTTTCCCCGTCCTTCGACTCCAATATTTCATAACCATGAAATTTCAATATATCGCTTATTAACAGCCGGTTCTTTTCGTTATCTTCTATAATCAAAATCTTTTTTGCCATTATATCCCCCCCTTTTCCCTTTTGAATATCTGAATTCATTATAAACGGAATACATATCATCAATATTTTCAAAAAGAATATTTACGACCCGCGGATCAAAAGTTTTTCCGCTTTCACTTTTTATTATGCTGACAGACTTTTCCCACGAGAACGCGGGTTTATAAGGCCTCTGGGTAGTCAGCGCGTCTAAAATATCCGACAATGCCGCAATCCTGCCCGATACGGGAATTTCATTTTCTTTCTTCCCATGAGGATAGCCTAAACCATTCCATTTTTCATGATGCGTCAATGCAATTTCGTAAGCCATCATAATTAAAGGGAATTTGCTGCCCTGTAAGATACTTGCGCCAATCAAAGAATGCTGCTTGATAACCTCAAATTCTTCAGGTGTAAGTTTGCCGGGTTTTAACAATATTCTGTCGGGAACAGCAATTTTACCTATATCATGCATAGGAGTCGCTATTTCCATAGACTCAGCAAATTCTGTTCCAAAATTCATATTTTCCGCTATAATATAACTATATTTACCCACACGAATAACATGATTTCCGGTCTCGTCATCTCTATATTCTGAAGCCAATAAAAGCCGGGATAATACTTCTTTATTCAACTGTTTCAGGTCTTTTAAAACCTCCCATAATTCATTAGTCCGTTTCAGCACTTCTTTTTCAAGTGAATTCTGGTATTTTTTAAGCTTCAACAAATTATTTATCCGCAATAACATTTCCTCTTTTAAAATCGGCTTGGTTAAAAATTCATCCGCACCACTTTTAAATCCCCTGATAATATCTTCTTCTTCCCCCAGGGATGTTAAAAGCACAACCGGGATTTCGTATTCCTCTTTAATCTTTTTTACCATGTCAAACCCCGATATCCCAGGCATTATTACATCGGATATGACCAAATCCACTTTTTCTCTTTTTAAAATATCCAAAACAGATCCGCCGTCAAAGCATTTCAGGATTTCATAACCATGCGGTTCCAGTATGGCCTCTAAAAGCTCCAGGTCACTTTTATTATCATCGGCTATAAGAATTTTCATTTTTTTAACACCTCTTTCTCACCCTCAAAACCATACCATTTATTTTCATCTTTAAAATTCTAGACTTACGCCTTTGTATCTAAATCCCGAATCGGTATATTAATAATAAATCTTGAGCCTTTGCCAAATTCACTCTCCACCCGGATTTTTCCGCCATGGGCATCAACCAATCTCTTGCTTATTGCGAGGCCTAAACCTGTGCCCTCGTGGTTTTTTGAATCCACGGATTCAATCTGGGAAAATGTTTTAAAGAGTTTATGTATGTCCCCGGGTTTTATTCCAATACCTGTATCTTCTACTGAAATCTCTATTTCATCCTGCTTTATTTTTGCAGCCACATTTATTTTCCCGCCGTCAGGTGTAAATTTCAACGCATTGCTCAGAAGATTATACATCACCTGCTTTAATTTCTTCAAATCAGCTTTTACCCGGATATCTTCATGAAAGAGGGTTTCGAGAGCAAGGGTAATATTATGCTTTACGGCTTTTTCCCGGAACATCAGCAGGGACGGTTCAAGTATATTTCTTTTTAAAAATACGTCTTCTAAATCCATTTCCATTTTACCTGATTCTATCTTTGAAAGGTCAAGTATATCATTAATCAGGCTTAATAAATGTTTGCCGCTTGTGTTAATATTATCCATATATTGTTTCTGCTTTTCATTCAATTTACCAAAAAGTTCATCCTGTAAAACTTCAGCAAAACCAATTATAGAGTTTAGCGGGGTTCTTAATTCGTGCGACATGTTCGCCAAAAAGTCGGACTTGGATTTATTCGCATTATCAGCTAATCTCCTGGCAATTTGTGCCTCCTCTTCCGCGTATTTACGCTGAATATCCGAGCGATGCAAAATAAGAGAGGTAAACCAGATAAGAACCACAAAAATAATGACTTTTATTACTGTAAAAAATGATACCCCAAAAAGAGAATTATAGAGTCCAAGCCGTTCTCCCATTATCGATAACCAGCCAAGTATCAATAAAATGGAAATTGCAGGAAGAAGCAGCCGCCTGAGCATCACACCGCCCAGGGTTTTACTCGAAACCAAAAACATCAGGCCGGATTCCGGACGGCTCAAAAGAACAGTGACAAAAATAAGATTAAACAGCAATGATGTATTTACCGCCATTACTGTCCAGTTAACAACAGGGCCGTAAAAAATTCTTAGTCCATAGGCATAACCGACAAGCGACTGCAAAGAAATAACACCTTCGATAAGAATAAATAACTGGCTGGGACGATAACCCTTTTTCGTCTCTATATCCAGCAGTAACAGACTAAGACCGATAAGAAAGAAATTTACTGCCGTATTAGGCGCCATGCGGCCGGGATGAGACGTTCCGACAGCTCCCGGCGGTTCCCTGAATAAAAGCTGGTCTATCCCAATGTCATATTTAAATATATATTCAATAAGCGTGATTAATCCTGTCAAGGTGACAATAGCGGCACATATTTGAGCAAAAAGGCGTTTATTTTTTGACTGGACCACCGGCATTTTTGTCTGCAAAAACCATAATGATATACCAATAAGCAGGAAACTGACCGCTGTATTGGCCTTCATTTCCACTAATCCCGGGTATCCGCTTTTAAGCAGCGGAATATCAAATATCCAGCCGGTAATTACTACTATGCCGCTGAAGGCAATTATGACACATGCAATTTTGGAAAACAACCTGCAGCCAAGGATAAAATTATCAGCACTTTCATTATTCATAACATATCCGTTCATTATGCCCTGCAAAATATTATTTTGACACATTCAGGATAGTTATCATATGCTGTATATAACTTTCTGAATTAATTACCGGCCAGCACGTTTAATTATATCATTTACTTTTTTATTTTAAAACATAAATATCGAAAAAACAAGTCAAATGAGCCAGCGAAGTTTTTTGTTTTCCCGTTCAAATCCCAACTTTTTTTCTTTTAAAAATCGAGAATCTCTCTGATCAAATCTCGATTTTCTATTTTCGATTGCTCTGTCCGCCTAAGGCGGACTGGCGGAGAGACTGGGATTTGAACCCAGGAGGCCCTTGCGAGCCTACCGGTTTTCGAGACCGGCTCCTTCAACCACTCGGACATCTCTCCTAATAATTAATCATTTGTCAGAAATAACAATGGGAAAAACATAAGTTTTTCCCATTATTATATAACTGTAATTTGTGTGTCTTTTTTGCATTTTGGGAAATACAAAGTACAACTACACTAATTTCTGAAAATCGAGAATCGAAATTTGACCGCAATCGAGAATCTCTCTGATCAAATCTCGATTCTCTATTTTCGATTGCTCAGTTTTTCTGCCTGTGGCAGAAAAACTGGTGCGCCTGGCCCGATTCGAACGGGCGGCCACCAGATCCGCAATCTGATGCTCTATCCATCTGAGCTACAGGCGCATAGTTACACGTTCATTAAGCCGGATAACATCCTGGAAATATCTTCGACTTCATTCTTTAGCGACTCATTCGCTTCGTCTGAAATCAGTTTCTTTCTCTTACATATCTCTAAAATAGGAACGCATTCAAACGCTGAACCACGGGCTATTCTAAAGAAATTTATTCTGTCCGCTTTATGATATCTGCCATTACCTTCTGCTATGTTAGTCGAAATCGATAACGAAGCTCTGTTAAGTTGATCAGCGAGATAATAATTCCCTTTCACAAAATCTTTCGTCAATTCGCAAATTTTATCAGCGAAATCTACAGCTTTTCTATATACATCAAGTTTTTCGAATATGAATGCCATGATTTTGAAAATTGATAATCGAAAATAGACCGCAATCGAGAATCTTTCCTGCGGTCAAATTTCGATTTTCGATTCTCGATTGCTCTGCCAAAATTTGCATTCGCAAATTTTGGCGGAGAGGCCGGGATTTGAACCCGGGGTACCCCTTTGGGGGGTACAACTGCTTAGCAGGCAGCCGCCTTCGACCACTCGGCCACCTCTCCTTATATTTTTATATCTTATACCAAAATCCAGGCCAAAAAGCAAGTTTATTCACCCAGCCCTTCCTTTTTTAACCTAATTATTCCATCTGCAATAAAAACTAATTGCTACCTCTATCTAATTCTTTCTTTTGTTTTAGGAAGGGCTGGGTTCACTATTTTCCCTGCCATCTCTTAAGTTTCGGGATAAACTTTTCTACCGTCTTTTCCGCCTGAAACTCCATCATCTTCATTTGCGCAACCATATATTTAGTGACCTTTTCTATCATTTCATCCATGCTGATATTTGGCTCTATAAATTTCCCTTTTTGAAAACAGTAACAACAGTATTCATTATTTTTACTGCCGTCTGTATCAGTTCCATAATCATCAACCCCTTCAAGAGGCATTCCGCAACTCTGGCAAAATGGTCCATCCGGCTGTGAAAATTTCACCCCGCCCTTCCTTTCTTTTTTAGTGTCAATAAGACACTGATCATTTTTTATGTTCCCCGTTCTTTCTAATTTTATTTTTAGGAAGGGCGGGGTTCATTGTTTTAATCATAATCTATAAAAAACTTTTAATTTTAGCTCCTATATCATTGCTTTCCATCAATGCCTCTCCGATTAAAAAGGCATTTACTCCCGCACGTTTCAGCATGGTAATATTATCTTTTGTCTTAATTCCGCTTTCGCTTACAACCACTTTTTCTTTTATCAAAGGGGCCAGTTTTAAAGTAGTATTCAAATCTATTTTAAAGGTATCAAGGTCACGGTTATTTATTCCAATAATATCCGCGCCTGAATCTTCAGCAATTTTTAATTCCTCCGCATTATGAATTTCAACAAGGCAGTCTAAACATAAATCCCCGGCTAAATTTAAAAATCTTTGAAGGACCGGCGGAGTCAGGATCCTTGCAATAAGCAGGACAGCATCGGCCCCGTAAACCCTGGACTGGTAAATCTGGTATTCATCGACAATAAAATCTTTGCGGAGAACCGGGATATTCGTATTTTTTTTTACCAAAGGAATGAAATCAATCTCACCCTTAAAAAAGTCGCGTTCGGTCAGGACCGATATTGCAGACGCGTTATTTTTTTCATAAATTTTTGCGATTTCATCAGGATAAAAATCAGATTGTATTATTATCCCGCGCGAAGGAGACGCTTTTTTTATCTCCGCGACTATATTTGTTCTGCCTTTTGCGCTGATGGCCTTTTTGAAATCCCTGACAGGAAAAGAATCCAGGTTTTTCTTTAAGATTTCAAGAGGAAGTTCAAGTTTTTCTCTGTCTAATTCAATCTTTCTCTGCTGTAAAATTTTATCTAAAAACATATTATTTCTTATGGCTTTTTTCTCTCAAACTTTCAAGTTTAGTTAGCGCCTTGCCGGAGTCAATACTTTCCGCGGCAATTTTTATGCCTTCTTTGATATCTTTCGACGTGCCGCCGGCGGTAACCGCAAACGCCGCATTTAATAAGACTATATCGCGGCGGGGGCCTTTTTCACCCTTTAAAACACTCAACAAAATCTCCGCATTCTCTTTTGCTGTTCCTCCTTTTAAATCACTCAATGCCGCCCTTTTCAATCCAAAATCTTCAGGCGTAACAAAATAGGTTGTTACTTTTCCATTTTTCAATTCCGAGACTTTGGTCTTTCCGGTAGTTGTTATTTCATCCATCCCGTCCTCCCCATGCACAACAAACACCCGGCTTGCACCCAATTTTCCAAGGACATCAGCCATAACCTCCGTTAATTTTTCATCATAAACGCCAAGAACCTGAAAACCCGCACCGGCCGGGTTAGTCAAGGGCCCCAAAATATTAAATACCGTGCGTATACCTATCTCCCTGCGCGGCCCTATCGCGAATTTCATTGCCGGATGAAAAAGCGGCGCAAAAAGGAAACCAATCCCCACAGAATTCAAACAATCTTCCACACATAAGGCATCCGCTTCGATATTTATTCCTAATTCCAAAAGGACATCCGCGCTCCCGCTTTTGCTTGAAACCGAACGGTTGCCGTGCTTGGCAACCGAAAGCCCCGCGCCCGCAACAACAAAGGCCGCAGTAGTTGATATATTAAAAGTTTGCATCCCATCCCCGCCTGTACCGCAGGTATCCACTATTGTTTTTGAGTTAACACTTATTTTTTTCGCGACATCACGCATTACCTCCGCGCAACCGGTTATTTCATCCACAGTTTCACCCTTTAACCTGAGCGCGGTAATAAAACATGCTATCTGGGCAGGGGTGGCACTCCCTGTCATTATTTCCCGCATCACCTCAGTTATTTCATGCCTGGACAAATTATTTTTTTCTACCACCTTCTTTATTGCTTCTTGTATCATTTTTTTTCCCCTTTTTTATTCCTTATCCTGTCAATTTCTTCCATTTTTAAATCATATTTATCCAATTCATTATTAATTTTATAAGTATAAGCTAAATTCCTGTGAAATTCAACATTTTCCGGTTCAAGAGAAATTGCCTTGTTGAAAAACCCTTCTGCTTTTTTAAAGTCTTTCATTTCAAGGTATAAAACCCCAAGGTTATTAAAGGCCTCTCCTCTTTCCGGAAGACAACTGATTAATTTTTCATAAAAATATGCGCTTTTTTGCAATTTTTTCTTTTCATAATAAAATTTGTACATCAAATTGTAAATTTCTAAAATATTAGGATTGTTATTTTCGCTTTCTTTTGAAAGCCGGGAATAAAATTCGCTGTTTCTGTCCCCCTGTTCCATTTCATAAACCTGTTTATAAATCCCTGCGGCACGGTTTATGTCTTGTTTTATTTCTGCCTGTTCAGCCTTTAAAAGATAGGCCATAATATGGGATGGATTCAAATCTGTAACTTTATCAAGCTCTTTATCAATTTCTTTTTCTAAACCCGCCGGGTCTTCATTAAGATAGATTAACGCCATCTGGTAGCGGTAAACAGCGGAAAAGGGGTTCAACTCTGCTGCTTTTTGCATTTCCTCTTTTGCAAGCCACAAATAATCATCGCTCCTTGTTTTTAAAAAGCTTGAAAAATACCGCATTGAAAGAGAATACCTGTAAATATCATTTTCCTCATCAATATAAGTTGCCCGCCGTAAATTATTCACTGCGTCGTCAGGCAGTCCCATGCCGGAAAACCTGTCAGCCTTTAAATTCCAGGTGTTTCCGCGATAGACTTTGATTTGGAAAAACATACCCCAGGACAAAAACAGTAAAAGAACAACATACACCACGGCCCTTTTTATTTTTAAACCGGAAAAACCCTCTGAACTATTTTCTCTTAATCCCAGACCCAGTACCATCCAAAATAAACTTGCGGAAGGCATAATAAAATAATGAAAAATAAAAGATGTGTTAAAAAAGCCGGCGGCAAGCCCGGCGATTAAAATACAATTTAATGTTAAATAAAACAGCGGGTCATTTTCCTTTAATATTTTGGTTGTATTTTTAAAAAAAACTATTATAAGAAGTGAAAAAAAACAGAAGCTTAATATTCCCGTTTCAGAAATCATCTGCAGAAAATCATTGTGGGCATAAAGCCTGGGATGTTCAGAAGGTTCCAATTTGTTGAATTCCAAAGGCCTGTATTTAATGAAAACATCTTTATATGTCCCCGGCCCCCATCCTAAAAAAGGTTTTGCCTCAATCATCCGCAGTGTCCCATACCAGTTTAATAATCTCCCTTTAACAGACGGATTTCCTTCCTCAATTATTTGAGAGACCCTGCCAGGCAAAGTTTCTTGTTTATTGCGTGTAAAATTATAAAATGAAATATTCAAAATAATAATTACAAAAGTTATAATAATAAGATATATCTTGTCTTCTGTTTTAAGAATATTTTTTTTTATTAAAAAAAACAAAAAAGATGCACAAGATAATCCAAACGCGAGGATACCCCCCTGGGATGATGAAATAACAATGCCTGTCACAATAAAAACCAAAAATATACCGGAAACAGACTTAATTATATTTAGACCGCCCGAGCAAAAAAAGTAAATACTCAGGGGAAAAATCAATACGAGGTACCCTGCTAAATGGTTGGGATTAACCAGTGTGCCGAATCCCCGTGACCTGAAATTAACACTCCAGATGAAAACATCAATTCCGAACACCTGAAAAATGCTGTAAATTGATTCGAGAAAACCAAGTGCCAGTAAAAGCCAAAACATCTTCTGAAAGGGCGCATCTTTTCCCTTCCCGGCTAAAGCAAATGCCAGGCATACATAGGCTGTAATTTGTGAAAATTCAACCTTGCTGCCATAAGGATATTTACTAAAAAAAAAGGATATGAAACAGGCAGAGAAAAAAAGAAAAAGCAGGGCCTCTCCAAACGTTAAAAAACCACCTGTTTTTTTATTATTGGAATACGCCTGGAGCGCAAAAAAAATAAAAACACCAAGAAAAAAAAGCAGATTATAAGGAAGAATAAAACCTCTTACCGACTGGATTCCGATAAAAGGAAGGGTTATTAATAAAAATAAAAGCGATATCTCTTCAAAAAGATCAATAATGCGTTCTTTTTCCATCTCATGTAAAATGGGCAGGTTTAGAACCTGCCCCTACTATTCTTTTTTTTCCGGCGGGAAACTCAGCCCGGTTTTTGATTCACCCGGTGGCCCTAAAATCCCGAATCTTTCATCGTTAAATGTCCAGTCCAGCGCGCCTATGTTATCCGTGTTTATAAGAAATTTATTTTTTGCAGTCCATATCCGGGATTCATCCTTTTTCATCACTTCTTTAATCGTAATCTTATCATCTACAATCATCTCCAGGTTTACATCTTCCGCAGCTTTAGCTTTAAGTACCAGTTTTTTGGGTTTATCTTTTTCCTCAGCCGGAGACAGACTTTCACTTTCCTGGTTCTTTGGCTCAACTTCTTTTTTCACCTCAGCCGCTGGTTTTGACTCTGCCGTCCCTGTTTTCAAAAATTCCTTTTCCTGAAAAGAAGTTTCTTCAAGGGGCTTTTTTTCGTCCCTCCCGCAAAACAGCCCCACGAATATTATTACCGTCAATATGATTATTATGCATACTAATATTAAATTTGAATTAATCGGCACATTCTCCGCCCAATTTTTTGAATCAAACTTAATTTTATATTTTTTCCCGGTATTTTGATTGGTTTTTACCTCTTTTTTCCCTGGCGAAAGAGCCTCAAAGCCTGTCATAACTTCTTTAACATCCCCGCCCAGATATTCGGTATAAACCCTCAAAAATATTCTTGTATAAGTGTCCTTCGGTAAACTGTTAAAATTGCCGTCCTCAAAGGCTTTCAGATAGTCATAACTTATTTTAAGCGTATTAACCGCCTCCTCAAGGGAGACACCTTTTTTAACCCGTAGCTGTTTTAAATAATCCGAAATATTAAAAATATGTCCCTCTTTTTTGTGAATATTATTTTCTGCAGTCATAAAATCCTCTATTTTAGTCTATTTCCATTATCTGTGTCCCGGGTTTTGGTTTAAAAATAAATTCCTCGCCGGGTATTTCTTTAGTGAATATTGTGGAATCAAAAAACAAAGTTGTCCGGTTTTCCGCGGTATCAATAATTTCCACTTTTACCACATTCTGGTTGTTTTCACCAACCCAAAAAAACATACTTTTATATTCATCACTCCGTTCAGGCAGAATCTCAAGTTTATAAACATCCTTTCCTTTATATACCTCGGCATCTATATATTTGGTCCGCATGTCATTCGAAATATTCAGCCATGGGATATACCTGTTTTTTAATTGTTTTTCAAAAGATCCTAAAATCTTTCTTTTCATCAATTGGTCCGTTTCAGTAAGGTATATTAACATATCCTGCTTCGCAATAATAATAATCTGTCTGCGCCCTTCCGGGTCCACGCCTTCCCAGCGGAAATGGTCAGGTTTGGAAAAAACAATTTTCCCTTTAAATTTATCTGTTTTATCCAAACCTTTTACCTGGGTATGCTGTTGATAATAAATAATAAATGTATTCGAATTCTGGTATTTTTCCCTTAAAGGTTTGGTAATTTCTTCAACAGTTATTGCTATTGATGCAAAAGAATAAAAAACAAAAAATAGAAAAAACAAAATTATTTGTTTACGCCGCATTATTATAAACCTTCCCAATAATCCTGGGACACCAGTATTTCCCTGGAGCGCCCGACTTCATAAGGCCCGAGTATACCCTCTGCCTCCATCAATTCCACTAACCTTGCGGCCCGATTATAACCTATTTTTAACCTTCTCTGCAACAAAGAAACTGATGCCTGCCCGCTTTCAAGAACAATCCTGACTGCGTCTTTAAATAAAACGTCGTCCTCCCCGTCTTCCATGGAAAAAGATTTCTGCGAAACCTTAAAAACATCCTCTTTATATTCCGGGCCGGCCTGCCCCCTGACAAAATCAGTAACACGTTCAACCTCTTTACTGCTTACATACGCTCCCTGCAGGCGGACAGGCTTGGACGCCCCGGGCGGCGAAAAAAGCATGTCTCCCCCGCCTAATAATTTTTCCGCGCCATTCTGGTCCAGTATCGTCCTCGAATCTATCTTTGAAGAAACCTGGAACGCTATTCTTGACGGGAAATTGGCCTTAATCAGTCCTGTAATAACATCCACAGACGGCCTCTGGGTGGCAAGAACAAGATGTATGCCTACGGCGCGCGCCATCTGCGCGAGGCGTGTAATGGTATCTTCTATTTCATTCCCGGCCGACATCATAAGGTCAGCCAGCTCATCAATAATGACAACAACATAAAATACTTTTTCAGGATAAGTTTTTTCTTCTTCGCCTTCTTTAACTTTCTTTTTATCAGCCGGCATATTATTATAACTGTCTATGTCCCTGGCACCGACCGATGCAAAAATCTTATAGCGTTCCTCCATTTCAAATACCGCCCATTTCAAGGCAAGTATCGCGTCTTTCACGTCCGTAACAACAGGGGCCAGGAGGTGCGGTATATTCTCATAGCCTTTCATCTCCACTCTTTTGGGATCCACAATGATTAATTTAACATCAGATGGTTCAGCCTGGAAAAGAACACTCATAATTATTGAATTAATGCAAATGCTTTTCCCGGATCCCGTGGCGCCCGCGATAAGAAGATGGGGCATCCTGCACAAATCAAAATAAAAAGGCGTCCCGGAAATATCTTTACCCAGGGACAAAACAAGCTTTGAATCCTCTTCCTGTGTCTTATTCTCCAGCAGTTCCCTTAAACCCACCGTGACTGATTTCTTATTTGGTATCTCAACTCCGACCGCGGCTTTACCCGGGATAGGGGCAACTATTCTTATCGGCGATGCTTTCAAAACCAGCGAAATATCGTCCGCCAAATTCACAATCTGGCTGACTTTCACGCCAACCGCCGGCTGCAACTCATACCTGGTTATAACCGGCCCCTGGTGCACTTGTATAACATTCGCTTCAACTCCGAAACTTCTCAGGGCCTCTTCCAAAACCTTCGATTTCCCCTCTATCTCCTCCTTTGTTTCATTAGGACTGCTTACTTTTGAATAATCCTCTAAAAATTCCAGGGACGGCAGGCTGTATTTTTTATTATCCTTTATTGTCCCGGTTTCTTTTTCCGTTTCCACCGCTTTTTCCTCTTTAGGTTTTTTAACGTGGATTTTCTTTGCCTTTTCAGGCTCGGCTTTTTCCTTTTCCTCTTTATCCATAACAAGTTTTGCTTCCGAAACGGCTTCCTTGCGGATAAGGTTAATTACAGGCCTTGGTTTTTCCTTTAAAACTTCTTCCTGTTTTAACTCATTTAAAATCAGGCTTTTTTCCTTTTTTCCCGTTAAAAACGCCTTGATATTCAAAATCACAGGGAAAAGCAATAAATTATCAAGTAATAAAAGCAAAGAAATCGCAAGCAGAGAAGAAAGGACAATATATGTTCCAAGCACTCCAAAGAATTTATGTAAAATACCCACCCCGATTATTCCAAGTTCCCCGCCGGAATTATAAGTTTTCCCCTCAACTCCAAGAATCCATAATAAACAGCAAAAAGTAAAAAGAAACCCGGCTGTCCCGCCGTATTTTAAATATTTTCTTTCCACCGTCTCACCTCTTAACTTATGCCACCCAAAATAAACAAAAATAAAAGGGATTAATAGGGCCCCCCAGCCGAAAACTTTAGCCGCGCCGTCAGCTAAATACGCGCCGATAATACCTACGTAATTGCTTACCTTTGGATTAGGCGGATAAGTGTTAAACGGCAGGTCATTCGGGTCATAAGAGAAAAGGCTTGCCGAAAGGATAATCGTGAAAGCGAGGATAATTATCCCAAAAATTTCATTTTTCTTTTCGTGAGATATGGACATACGTATCTTTTCGGAAAAATCGGGGTTTTTCTTTAAATGTATCGGGTCATTTAGATATATCCAATTTCTTATAAAAAATCACAAGGGAATCGTCTTCCTTGTAAAAATCAGGAACCCGCCCCATCTCGATAAATCCTGTCTTTCTATAAAAATTTCGCGTCGCCTCATATTCAGGTTTTGAAGAAGTCTCAACCATTAAAATAGCCTTTTCCCCTTTTTTAAGGACATGTTTTTCAATTCGTTCCTGCAGCTTTTTTCCAATCCCTTTCCTCTGGAATTCCTTGCCCACAACCATCCAGTAAATGTCCCAGCTGAATTTTGTCATCGGTGACCTGCCAAACAAAGCAAACCCCAAAATTCTATCATTATTTCTTTCGTCAAAAAGTATATAAGTTGTTTTTGGGTTATCAAAATAGTCGGCCAGGACCTCATCCAGTATCTCTATTTCCGCGGGATTAAAAGCGGACGTCTCTTCGGCTATTTTTATATATATTTCTTTTTTCATAATTTATTATCGCGTTCTTTTAAAGAATATTGTAAAATTTTTTCTATTATATCCCCATATTTGTAGCCCGCGCTGTACCCCTGCTTCATAAATCCGCTGTCCTCATTTATGTCAGGGTTAGGATTAACATCCAGGACAAATATTTTCCCGTCTTTTTCCCTTATATCCACTCTAAAATAGTTCCTGCATTTTAAAACCTTCCCCGCTTTTTTAGCCAGATTTACAAGCTTATTTTTAAAACCTCCTGCAATATCATAATCCAGTGACGGCAATATTCTTTTGAATTCATAACTGTTCTTTTTCCATTTTGATCTGTAAGTTAAAAAAGGACTGTATCCTTTAAATCTCTCGTAATCCAGAACGGATATCCCAAGCAATTTATACGGGTATTCTCCCAAAAAACCTATATTATATTCTTTACCCGGGATAAATTCCTCGAGTATTAATCCTTTTGGAAACTCTTCGAGTTTTTTCGATAAAATT
The DNA here is from genome assembly GCA_040754625.1 of bacterium. NCBI lineage: Bacteria > bacterium. Next base: position 28,990 of record JBFMCF010000033.1, read on the forward strand.
TTGTGCAGCCGGTTTTTTTCAGTTACCAGGGAATCTTTATCAATACCTAAACTGGCATCCTCAAAACAGGGCTTTACAAAAACAGGAAGGTTAATATCGTATTCTTTCAATTTTTTTACATTTTTCAGGAAAATACCTTTAGGAGAGGGGACATTGTTTTTGCTTAAAATTTTTTTTGTTTTTTCTTTATCTAAACAGGCATATAAAGAAAAGGACGGGCTGCCGGTAAAAGGAATATTTATATCTTCCAGTATCCGGACGAATTCCGCTTCTTTTTGGGAATCATCGCTGAATCCTTCAAAAAGATTAAATACACAATCCGGCTGGTAATTTAAAACCGTTCTTTTGAGGTTTTCTGTTTTTTTAAAACTTTTTTTCCCCAGGAAAAGTGTTTTAAAAGTCAAACCTTTCTTTAACAAAACCTTTTCAAGGCAGGCTTTACATCTTAAAACATCCTGGACATCTTTCCTTCGAACCGCTTCTTTCCCTACAGCAATAAGTATCTTTTTACCTTTAAACATTTATTTTATTCTAAAAAAAGGCTTTTTTATCTCTCCCCTGATAAATCTAAATCAAATTCATCAGGCGCGCTCAAATCTTCATCCAAACCCGATGTATCACTGCCCTCTTCATAAATATATTTATAATCCAGCGCTTTTAATCCTTCTTCAGTCTCTTCCGCTATAATCTCCACGTTATCCCCCATCGCTATAAATGAATCATTTAAAAACACTTTGTCTGTAATAATTTTTTTATCCCCAATCTTCAGATACGTATCGTCCGCGGCAATCTCGGTTATTTTCCCTGTAACTTTCTGCCTGGCCTTTTCTTTGCTGCCCGGCATATCCTCTTTTGCTGTAATATTAATTTCTTCTTTAACCGCTTCTTTCTTTTCTTCCGCGGCGGTTTCTTCATTAATTTCTGGTTCTTTAATCTCAGACTGCGCGGACAGGTTTGACGCAAAAATAAATTGCAAGGATATAATAAAGAACAAGATTATGCCTTTTTTTAACATAAAATCTCCTTTTTAAAAATAAGCATATTTATAAAACATGTTTTATACTACTGTATCCGGATTTTGTCAATTAAAATATTGTTATAGTGCTCTGGCACTAGTCTTCACCTATCCTAAAAACAGTTTCCACACCGATTATGCTGAAAAACAGGTCGGTATTGCTGACCTTTTCAACCGGTTTTACTTCTTTTAACACTATCGGCATAAAAATACCGACCATAAGCCTACGAATGGATGAAATCAGCACAATGGTTAAAATTCTATATCCTAAAAGCCATTTTATGATTCTTTTACCACGGCCTGGGTTTCCTGTTTGTTTTCCTGGCCCCGTATTTGTTAGCCGGAGCATTATACCCTGAACGATGGCTAAAACCCTGATACTTTTTGCGGTGAGAATAACGCGATGAAACAGGCGGTTTCGGCATGGAGATAAATTGTTCAGCCGTGATCCCCGGGTGTGAAGATTTAGGGATTGTCGTTCTTATTATTTTTTCAATGTTTTGCACGTCCCTTCCCTGTTCGGGAGTCGCAAAGGAAATAGCATGGCCTTCCCGGCCGGCCCTCCCCGTGCGGCCAATCCTGTGAACATAGTTCTCCAGATCATCCGGTAAATCATAATTAATGACAAGCTCAATCCCTCTTACATCAATCCCTCTTGCCGCGATATCCGTCGCGACCAAAATACGGTATTTGCCGATTTTAAAACCATATAAAGCCTCTTTCCGCTGGAACTGGGACCTGTCCGAATGTATTTCCGCCGCGGGATATCCCATATGCCTTAAAAGCCGGGTAACTTTCTGCGCTCCAATTTTCGTCCTCACAAACATAAGGACCGAACCGGTATATTGTTTAAGCAGTTCGCCTAAAAGTTTGCCTTTTAAATCATTTTTGACAATGAACATTTCCTGCGAAATAAGTTCAGCCGCGGTACCCTCAGGCGCGATTTCCGTGCGCACGGGCATGTGCATGCATGTTGACGCGATTTTTACGATACCCGGCGGCATTGTGGCTGAGAAAAGCATGGTCTGCCGGTCAGACGGAATAAGTTTAATAATTCGTTCAATCTGCGGGGCAAAGCCCATATCAAACATCCTGTCTGCTTCATCAAGCACGAGGATAGACACATCATCAAGCCGTATATGTTTCTGGCCCACATGGTCAATCAGCCTGCCCGGGGTGGCAATAATAATCCTGGGGTTATGTCTTAAAGACTGTGTCTGTAAATACATGGATTCCCCGCCTATAAGCACTGTTGTTTTCATCTTGAATATCGGGGTAAGTTTTGAAATGGCCTCGTTTACCTGTAAAGCAAGTTCACGGGTAGGAACAACCACAAGCCCCCGGCCCTGTTTCTGGGTAAGGCGCTGGACCATCGGTATGCCAAAAGCGAGTGTCTTGCCTGTGCCTGTCTGCGCGATACCCATAACATCCTTGCCTTCAATAGCAATTGGTATTGCTTTGTGCTGGATTGGCGTTGGAATTTTAAATTTCAGCCTGTCAAGCACATCAAGAAGCCCCGGCGCTATACCAAGGCCGTAAAAAGTATTTTGAGTTGAATTCATTTTTGCCTTTCTTTTTTTTTAATTGTATTATAACACATAAAAGGAATAAAATTTTAAAATACTGCTTTCAGGGAAAATAGTAAAAAAGGCAGGGCTGACTTGCCTTGCCTTTTAAACAATATTACTATTTCTATGTTATTTCTTTTATTTTTTCCGCATATCATGAGGCACAATAATGCTCAAAACCGCACTGCTTGAATTGTTCGACGAATCGGCCGCGGTTACGGTAATTGTGTATTCCCTGCCGCTGCCGTTTCCTGAACGTTCGGCTCGGAGATCCAGATAAATGTTTCCGTTTTCATCTATCACAGGCTCAGTCCAATCCGGGGCCATGTCGCCGTCACCCAGGCCGTTTATCGGTTCGTTGCTTGTAACTACAGCCGTCAAAGTCACGGGCAGGCCGCTGTTGTCTCCCGCGTTTGCCCTGATAGTAATTTCAGTCATCATATGATTAGGCGGCCACAGAATGGTCTTATCGGGCACGGGAGATAAAGTGGGGGCCGTGCTGTCAATTATATTAACAACGATATTACCCGTTACATCAAGATTTATACCATCATTAACACTCAGGGTCAGTGTATGGGTGCCAAGGCTTAAACCGTATAATAAATATTCCGGTAAAGCAACAGGGGCACCTCCATAAATGGCTTGAATACTTCCGCTAAAAATCAAATTACCTCCCTCCAGCCATTTATAGGTAACCAAATCACCATCAAAATCAGAAATCTGGCCGCCGAGGGAAACCACACTTCCTATTTCATACGTTCCCGCGCCTACCGGGGCCGCGTGAGGAGATGAATTTTCTACAGTTAATATCATCTCCTCGGCAGTAACAGCCTGGCCGTCGCTGACTTCCAGTGTGAGAATATGCTGACCAACAGAGAACGGAGAAATTGTGCCAAGGTCCAGATAAGCCTCGCCATTGGCCCCGACATCCTGCGATGGGCAAAGTTCGGTTGTTCCCTCCAGCCATCTATAAGTAAGATGGTCATTATCGATATCACTGGCAGTGCCGTGTATGACTGTTACATTCTGATCCTCGCCGGCAATAGCCAGATTATCGCCCGCGTTGGCGGACGGGGCAGTATTGTGCCTCATGGGATTTGCTATCGCTATTCCCGCAGGCGCAGGTCCAATATTATCAATTCTTTGCATTAGGATAAGGGCTGAATTCCATATGGTTAAGTTTCTTTGCGTACATCCGCCGGTAACAAATACAAAACCTGTTGATTCATCAATAGCAATACCCATACCGCCATGGCCCATATCGACAATTGTTTCGACACCTGTTGCAAGATCAATCTTGCTCAGGCGGGTATTGCTTGGGCCGGGTACCACCGGACCGTATCCATCCGGAGCAGTGGTATATAAAAAACCTCTTACCCTGTCAACAGCAAGACCAACACATGGAAGGCTTGGCCTGATTCTCCCCACCTCAGCTAACGTGTCCCGATCGAACACTCCCACATACGACCCTTGGCCGTGCGTCCCCTGCCCTGACGGATCAGGCTGTCCCCAAGGACTATGCGCAATATAGAGCCGTCTGTTTATTTCATCCGTTACAATTCCAAATCCACCTTGAGCGGTACTCTGGAGAAAAGACGGACTTCCGGGCCTTTGTGTCATGGTTTTGGCAACAGGATCCAAGTTAAGAGTACCTAATTGAGGAACCGGCCGGCCAAACCTGTTACACGAATAAACAATATTAGTGGAATCATCTATATCAACACCGTCAAAAATAACGGAAGCATTTACGGTCCCGGCTAACAGCTTTGTTTGCGCGTCTACAATGGCAAAACCTGGATTGCCGCTCATTTCATAAGTAACAATCAGTACTCTGTCATTCTCATCAACGGCTAAACCGCTTGTCCCAGTCATTGGCTGCGGGACAGTGAAAGGAAATTGAGGTTGAAGCACTAAACCGCTTGTGGAGTCAAGATCATAAGCCGCCAATATGCCGTTGTTTTGATCTGTAATCAAGTATACCTGTCTGGCGCTTGCTGTTTGCAGTTGAGCAATAGAAACGATAAATAATGTAAAAAAGAAAATCGTGAATAAACTATTTTTAATTTTTCTAATCATTCACCATTCCTCCCTTTTTGTTTATCTATAGTTGTCTTATAGATAACTTGCTTACGGTTCACACTCACAAAGTTATTATAACTGCCTCCTTTCTCCATTGCCCCTCAAATTATTATTTTTTCAATATTTCAATATTTGTTTATTAACTTAAATTCGGGTGAAAAAAATTATATCACCTTTATTTTTTTAATTCCATGTTTTCTTTTTTTTGTTTTCTATTTTTGACCATGGCCGGGGAAAAATCCAGGCAGGCGGTCAAGGCAGGATTTCATATCAATGCCTTTTTCCAAAACGCCTTTCCACAAATCGCCTTTTTCACTTATTCGTTTATAAATCGTTTTTATTGTATAATCAAGAGGGCTCAAATCTTTTTTGTGGAGGTATGAAAGTTCAAGGGGGCGTTCTTTTGATGCGGAATATAATTCAACAGGTATGTTCACAAGACCAAAGGACACAAGTCCGGACCATATTGAATGGAATTTTTCAGTCATGCTTAAGATTATCACAAAAGCGGCATCTTCCGGCAATTGCCGTTTTCTACTTTTTTCTGACTTTTTTCTACTTCGACACCAACTTTTCCTGGGCTTCAATCCAGAGCACATCGCCAACTTCCTGCTTTACGAACTCATACGTGATTGTGTCATACGCGGCAATCGCCGAATCCTTCACGAGGAAAATACCACCCCCTGGCTGCTGCAAGTCGTCACTGTATCCAACAATCAGATTGCTGTGAGTGGAACCAACGGCTACAGGGTATCCTTCGGCAAGCACTATTTTAATTCCCCAAAGCTGCTCGTCCGTCAAACCTTTTTGTGCCTTCCATGAATTGATCCAGTACACTTTAAGCCCGATCGTCCGGACCTCCCTGGCTCGCCCCATCGCTTGTTCAGAGGGTCTTAAATTAGGATTGAAGTGATCTTGATATGGCATGTCCGCATCGAAGCAAATACCATACCGTTCATAACCCCTTATCAGGTCGTAGAAGAACTGCCCGCGGTCCTCTGTCTGGTTGCCAATCACCTGGTTGCAGGCCCAGTTCAAGTACTCGATGCTCAGGGTAACCCCTCGTTGAAAATACCTGGAGACCGCAAATTCCAGCGCGCCCGCGGCCGCGAAGACCGAACAGGTTTTGCGCCCGCCCTGGCTGCGCGGCTTAAGCTGCCATTGTGTCAGCCTCTCCCGCAGATCTACCTGCTTTGGCAGAACCACTCTTTTGATCGTCTCATCCGCGCGCGCACATTCTGCCAGTGTGGCAGTAAAAATTAGAGCCAGGAGAAGTTTGGTAATACGGTACATAAACAACACTCCGCCGTCCGCCGTCCGCCTCAGGCGGACATGGGGTGGCTGACGGGATTCGAACCCGCGGCAACAAGATCCACAATCTTGTACTCTAACCAGCTGAGCTACAGCCACCGTTGTTTGAAAATAGAAAATCGAAATTAGACCGCAATCGAAATTCCAAATCTAATTTCTATTTTCGATTCTCGATTGCTCTGTTTTTTGCCCCGATTAATCGGGGCAAAAAACTGGTCGGGGCGCTCAGATTCGAACTGAGGACCCCCTGCGCCCAAGGCAGGTGCGCTAGCCAAACTGCGCTACGCCCCGAAATAATAAAATATATATTGTAACAAAAATTAATATTTCCGTCAATTTATTTTCTGCCAGTTGTCAAGTCAATATGGTAAAATCTTCAAAACTCTTCTGTTTTTTAAGAGAGGATTTACAATACGGGGATCAATTTTTAATATTCACATTATAAGTTCAGCGAATTATGTATAAACCGACGGACATCATCTTTAGTTAACCAATAAAGCCGCCCGCCTATTAATTCACGCATTATTTGCGGAATATTTTTAAGATAAAACGACATTAACAATTTTTTCTTTCTCCTGATTAAATCTGACCTGGTAAAGTCCTTCGTTTCAAATACCGGGCGGGAGAGCAAATCAATCTCAGGCTGAAATCCATCTTCTATAATTTTCATATTTATCAAATCGCTGTACAGTTTTGTCCCGGGATAAGGAATTGCATAACTTGCAATAATAAAACTAAGAGGCAATCTATTAATAAAATTCACTGTCTCTTTAAAATATTTTTCATTTTCACCCGGCATCCCAAGTATCAAAAAACCTCCAACTGGAATTTGCTCCTGATGAAAACACTGCACGGCGCGAATTATTTGATCCGTGGATGTGTTTTTTTTCATAACTGTATTTCTTATATATTCGCTTCCGCTCTCAATAGCAAGACACACACTGGCGCAGCCCGATCTTTTCATCAACCGTACAAGTTCAATGTCTATTCCTCTGACTGATATGCCGTTTGGGGTATTCCAACGGATATTGTATTTTCGCCGGATTATCTCTTCACATAACTGTTTTACCCTGTCACCCCTGAGTAAAAAATTATCATCCATAATATATATGTGTTCGGCTTTATACTTATTTACCATTCCATCAATTTCAGCCAGTATATTTTCCACACTCCTGAAACGCCATCCCACTCCATGCACCATCCACATATTGCAAAATGAACACAGGTTAGGACAAGAACGGCTTGTTAATAAGGACAAACTTGGACGGTTTCCCAGCCCGTATAATCTCAGGTTATTATTCATATATTTCTCAATAGGGACCATATCCCTGGCCGGAAAAGGCAAAGAATCCAAATCTTTAATAAAATTTTTCTTGGAATTCTCCATGATTTTATTGCCATCCCTGTAAATTAAACCATCTATGCTGTTTAATGCGGGGGATTTCGAAGATATATAAGATAAAAGGTCAATCAATGAATTTTCAGATTCCCCTATCAATCCGTAATCAATAGCATCACAACCTGAAACAGACTTGGTTTTGTAAACCGAAACAAAAAGCCCGCCTATAACAGTTACAATATCGGGATCAATTCTTTTAGTTAATGAAAAAATATCATATGCCTCCTGTTTACTGGAAGCATAATGGCATGAAACACCCAGAACATCAGGTTTAAAAGACATTATTTTATTCTTGATAACATCTTCCGGAACACTGTATAAAAAGAGCCCATTTTCTTTTTTTATGGGGGATTCGAGTGTAAGGTCATAAATTATGACTTCATGGCCATGTTTCCGCAGATTCGCACCAAGATATAAAACACCAAGCAACTCTGTTTTATAAGTTTTGGGATTTAAAGACTTAAACGGCGATACCAATAAAAGTATTTTCATTTTTTTAAAAAATTCCCCGCCAATCCTGTTTTTCGCAGCACAATAATACTTTAATGCCCTGCATTAGTCAAGCGAAATTCAGGCCAAAATCACTTCCCCCTCTTTAAAAACCTTATAGTAAATATTTCATCGTCAAGCGGTTCATCAATGGTAATTTTCTTGTTTTCAATAATAGTTTTATGGCCCGTGGCAATTGTAAGCATTTCACGGTGGTTCCAGTAGTATGAATTTTTATATTTTTTCAAACCGGAATTCACCAATATCTTTATCAATTCATTATTTTTATTATAAAGCTCCTGCTTTAAAATAACATATTTGCCTTCGTCAACCCACGCGATAATCTTCCCGTAACCGGATTCTTTCTTAAGGCGGTCCGAAACCGGAATGGAATTTATAATCGTACATTCCGTCCCCTGAAACTTTTCTTTTCCTGTAATTGTATATTCGTATTCCTCGGGCCTCGGGGTAATTATATCCTCGTAATAAAAATCCGTCCCCATATACTGGCTCCCGCGGCTGCTTGGAGGAATTCTCCGGACAGTATGGTATGCCGGGACATATATCCACTGGTCATCCTCGCCCGAGATATTTTCAATTGTCAAAACCCCGCTTTTATCAAGATCGGGCGGTGAATGGAAAACAAAAAGGCGCATATCATCTTTTTGTGTCTTCTTTTTATTATAAAATGTTCCTGTGCGCAGCCACTGCCTGCCGTCTTTATCAACAAGGGTCATCTCAATTTCCTGGACCTCTGTATCCGGCCTGAATTGGTCAACTACTCTCTGCATAATTTCACGCGGGGTTAAATTTTCATCTGAAAATATTTTTTTGGAACCAGGAACCAAAAATACCAAACATAAAATTAAAACCGCTTCTGAAATTCTGGCTCCTGACTCCTGACTCTTGATTTTTTTCATTCAATTATTCTCACTTTCAATGCCTTTTGTATATCAAGGTTGAATGCGTATTTTAAGCCCGGGATTATACTTAAAGGGCCGAGAAACAACAGGGGAAAGATTCCTTTCATGAAATCGAAAACATAAAAGTAATTTTCTATATCAAACCATGCATTGCTCATAATTTGATTAAGATAAATTGAAATAACAAAAGCTAACGGAACGGAAACAGCCCCTCCCATCACGGTTAAAGCAAGCGCTTCCGAAAAAATGCTTTTTGCGATATGCCGGTTATCATAACCAATGGCCTTTAACGCCGCGTATTCACCCTCCCTCTCCATTATTCCCATGTTTGAGCTTGTAAAAATAAAAAGAAGCGCGACAAAAACACTGACCCCTATCGCGATATTGACAATACCCGTAATTTCTCGGACAAGTTTAAGAAAATCCTCCACAAGTGTTTCTCTCTTTGTGATTTTTCCGACAAAAGTAAATTTATGAATCTTATCCAGCAATTCACCGGGAACAGGCTGGATTGAATTAATCATTATGCCTGTTGCCTCGTCGGGAAATTCGAGAATTTCTCTCGCTTTATAAAAATCAATCACAGATTCCCCCTGGCTCACATCCGATTTTATTCCGCATACTGTGAAAGAATATATTTTTTTCTTGATTTTTAAATCAACTGCATCCCCGGTTTCAACTTTTAATTTCCTGGCAAGATCGCTGTTTAAAATAATTTCATTCTTTGCTTCGACCTTCCTTCCTTTTGTTATCGGGAAAACCTGGACACTGGATGGAAACCTGATTGCCAGAAGTCCGGTCCCTTCAAAATGGCCCTCCTTCCCCACCTCAGCATAATATCTGAAATATGGTTCTATTAAATTCACCCCTTCAATTTTTTTTATTTCTTCGTAATCCTCAAAGTAAACAGGATAAAGAAAATCCACAACCATAGACCATTTTTGCTTGTCAAAACGGCTTGTAATTGTCGACTCAAGCGAGGACATGCTCATCATATACGAAATTGCAACGCCGATAGAAAGAGCGATAGAAGATATTGTCGCGAAGGAAAGGTATCTTTTTCTTAAAATATTCCTTATCCCGAGCTTGCACCCTATTGTTAATCCGGATGTCATGCCGGATAATTTATTAAACAGCGCCTTCCCGACCCCCGCTTCCCTTTTCACTATGGGATGCATAATATCATGAGGGCTAAGCCTTAAAAGCCCATAAACAGGAATAAACGACGCTATTGTGCTTGTGGATAGACCGAAAATGATTCCTTTTAAAATACTTGAAAAAAACGTGCGGTTGTAAACAAGAATCAACCCGTGCGCGTTTGCAAAAATATATGTAAACGCGTTCCGTAAAATATATAAGAAAGGAATCCCGAAAATAATACCCAAAATCCCAAGCAGGACACCGCCTAAACAATATGAAAGTAAAATATCGCGGGAGTGGTAACCTATCGCAAGGACCGCCCCGATTTCTTTCCGTTCATGGATTATCAGCCTGCTGAAATTAATAAGCGCTATAATAAAAGAAAGTGACCCAAGAACCAGTACTATCGCGGGCACATAAACCTTAAACGCGAGCAAATCCAACTCGAGATATTTATAGGCAAAATGGTCTTTATAAGGCATAATTTTTTCAATATTTACGGCCCCTTCCAGCCTTTCGAGAACAGCCTTCTCGGCTTCTTTATGATTAACACCCGGCTTAAATTTAAAAATCAAATCATTTACCATGGTGAAACCGATGTTTTCACTTACCCGTTTCAATGACGTGAAAATCACCCCGAGCGAACCTTTCTCAGGCAGGTAATATTCCGGATTCGCGGTAATCGTCACATATTCCGGATTAATCCCAAAACCGGTTATCTTGTTAATATACTCTTTTTCGCCCACTTTAACTTTAATGATATCGCCCGGCCTAAGATTATAAAAATCCCTTAATGTTTTTTCCGCGACAACCTCGTTGATATCGTCCCGGGAAGGGAACCTTCCTTCAATTAATTGTATCTTATTCACCTCCGGTTCCGGGTTTTCAAGAAACACCATATGGGAAACTATTTTTTTCCCTCCCGGAAGGGACATAATTCCCGGGAAAATTAATCTTCTTTCAACCTTTTCCACACCCGGGATACCTGAAAGGTCGGGAAGGTTATGAATATCCTCAGGTATAAAATGAACCTCCAGGTCGGCAAAATTAAGGTCGCTAAAAATTTTATCGCGGGTGTACATAAGGCTTTTCAGGGCCATATCCACGCCGCTGTAAATTCCGATACCGCACGCGATAGTCAAAGCAATACTTATTGCGTGGAGCTTCATCTTAATAAGGTTACGGAAAATTTTCAGGTTAATTTTTTTCATGTATTTTTGCCAGCCAATCATATCGGATTAGAAGCGGAGCGGTTATTACACCTGCCACTCTCCATTCCACAACCTCTTAATAAAATCCTGATAAGGGATAATGATGATGCCTTGATCAGTTTCTCGCGCGGTCTGTTCAAGAGATACAACAATAAGATGTTTTACTTCAGGATGCTCCACTTTAAACTGAATTAAACCTTTTAAGTCGTCACTGGTAACTTTTGATTTTCCTTTAGCCTCTATAGCAGTGTGCGCGTTACCAAGAATAAAATCAACTTCCACCCCTGTGGAAAGCCGCCAATAGGATATATCATAATATTTTTCACTGTATCTGCTATGTATGTATAGTTCGTTAAATATCCAATTCTCAAATGCTTTACCAAATAATTCGGAACCTTTCCGGATTTCTCCCCTGCCTGCAAGATTGTTAACAACTCCTACATCGTGAAAATAAAATTTAGGCGCTTGTATAATACGCCTTTTAGGTTTTAATGTATATGCGGGTAAAAAGGTACCTATCAGGGTATCAACAAGTATTCCGTAATGGTCTCTTGCCGTTGTTACCGCTACACCGCATTCCCTGGCTATATTTGAGAGATTAATTATCTCCGTATCGCTAATGGCGGATATGCGCAAAAAATCTGAGAAAATTGGAAGGTTTCGGATAAGGCCTTCCTGCAAAACTTCTTCACGCAGATAATCATCCACGTAGCTTCGAATAGCTTGCGCTGGTGATGGGTTATCATAATGATTCGGCAAAGGCCCTGCATTAAGCATACGCTCCAAATTAAAGTCTTCACCTATTTCTTTGCTTGCTAACCCCATGAGTTCATAGCGAACCGCCCTGCCGCCTAAAAGATTGGCATGCCCTTTTTTTACTTTGCGCGCACTTGAACCGCATAAGACAAAGATACGCTTCTGTTCCTGGATAAGGTAATGAATTTCATCAAGCAGTACAGGCGCCTTTTGTATTTCATCAACAACTACAATCTGAGAATGAGGAAGCGCTCTTATTTGTTCCCTGAAAAGAGCGGGTTCTTTTAAATACTTTATTAAAACATCGCTCATCAAAAGGTCAATACGAAAAGCATTAGGGTAGGTTTGCTTTAACAATGTGGTTTTTCCGGTTTGTCTTGGCCCCCACAAAAACAAGCTATTTATTGGATCCTTAGGTAGGTTTAACAGCCTTTTATACATTATATTTCCTCCACACTATAAATACATGTATTTATATTCCAATGGGATAAATATAACCAATTTTAAATTAAATGTCAATAGTTATTATTTTTATATTTATTTGTAAAAAACATAACAGAGGTTATATATTTACCACTGCCCAGTAAACCCCTCTCACAACTTCAGTCATTTTATCAAAATCCAGGGTTTCAATCGTATCAGTTGTAAAATGATAATTAGGGTTTCTGTAAAATGACGTATCTGTAATCATCACTGCCTTATATCCATACCGCCAATAATTTAGATGGTCTGAAAAGTCAATACCCGGTAAAGAGGACGGGGCGGACAATGATTGGACATCAATATTTGATCCCTGTATCATGTATTTTTTGATCTTTTTAATAATTTTACCCTGTCCGTATTTTCCAACAACAGCAATAAAATTCGCTTTATCCGGATAAAACCATTTTAAGAAAAAAACGGGATATTGCTGGGACTTTGGCTTTTCTGAAAAGTAACCGAGCATCTCAAGGCTTATCATGACCTTAACTTTAACTTTTAAATCCACCAGCGATTTCGCGTGAACAGAGCTTCCCATGAATTCAGTCCTGAAAAAAGGAGGCTCTTCCAAGCTGTAAGCAACGAGGTCTATCCGGTTCTTCATATCCGGTTTAAGCTCATTTATGAGCCTTGCTATTTCCAATAATCCCGCTACCCCGCTTGCGTTATCGTCCGCTCCGGGCTGCTCCCCGCAAACATCATAATGCGCACCAATAATAATCCGTTCCGAATCCATCGGCCCGAATGAACAGATTATATTTTTGTATTCTTTGTCACCAGCTTTATATTTTTGAATTTCCACATTACCGCTGAGCTTTTGAAATTGGTCATAAATATAGCCGGCCGCCTTATTTAAAGATTCAATGTTTTCATAATTCCTGGCGGGCTTGGTTGAAGTTATTTCTTTTACATCAGAATATAACCTTTCTTTTTTGACCGGTATATCAGATTTAATATTTGAATTATCCATTGAATTTGAATTAGTAAAACAACAACTTGTTAAAGATAAATTTAAAAATAACACAAAAATAAAATTTTTCATTTAGTATTTCCACTAACAAAACTCATTATATCTTTCCAATCCGGCGGTTTCATTACCATCGGCCAGTCATTATGCCCGGCGCCTTTAATTATCCACATTTTCTTGCCACAGGATAATGTTTTATATAATTCCACGGCATGTTTTACCGGTATAACATCATCCTGTTCAGTCCCTATTATAGCAACCCTGCCTTGAAAAGACCTCAAATTATCGATGTTATTATATTTATCTTTCATAAACCATTTAACCGGAAGTAATGAAAAATGAGACCTGGCAACTGCAAGCAGCGTATCCCACGGTGTAACTAAAACTATTCCATTAATCTTAACTGATCCATCACTTACAAAATCCGACACCACACCGCACCCCAAAGATTCTCCTAAAAGAAATAACGGTTCCCCGAATTTTTCATAAGCTTGCCGTATGGTTTCTTTTGCGTCCCTCACAAACGACTTCTCACTTAATTTCCCCGCGCGCCCGCCATACGCCGGATATTCGGCAAGTATAACTTTATATCCAAGCGGTTCCAGAAAATTAATGTAATAGCCCCTGTGAACCGCAGAGCCCGCGTTCCCGTGAAAAACAATAACTACACCCTTCTTATTCTTAACTTCATTGGCGCTGGCCAGGCCTCTGTAATCTTTTTCAGAAGGCCAGAATTTTAAACCGCTTGCGTTCAGCTCATCATCCGTCAAGGCGCCTGGATAATATAACAATTTACGCTGGAGGCCGCATCCTGAAAATAGGATAACCGGTATTGTCAGCAAAAATATATATTTTAAAACTGTTAACATAAACATTTCCTGCTAATTCGTTCAGGCCAATTTTGCCCCTCTATCGCATCCGATATAAGAACCCTGATAATCATAATTATCTTTTATGTATTCCAATAACAACCCTGTTCCGCACCCGAAATCTAAGATTGCCTTATCTTTGAAATCTCCAAAATTGTCGACAATTGACTTCCTGAATCTATTATATTACCCGACCCAATGGAGTTTCATCCCGATATCATAATATTTCGCGTTATCGTCGTGTTTACGGTTTTGCGATTTCATAAATTATTTCTCTCCATCACATATTTCTTATATAACTCCGGATGCGCCGCAATCCATGAAATATATCCGCTGATTAATGCTATAATCTTTTGGAAACCTTCCTTTTTCAACTTTATACCCTTCCTCATTCGTGCTTATTTCCCCCGGTTTTAAGCTTTTACCATAAAACGCGTTAAGCGCATTAGCATAAAATAAAATCACCAGCACAATAAATATTATACTAATCTTTTCCATTTTCATTATTCGCTCTCCTTTAAATATTCCGAACCCTTGATCCCCTCTTTAAAAAAAAGAGGGGAAAATAGTAGGAAATTTCTACCTGGTATTTTTTACTCCTCATTTATTTTCAATACCGTTTAATCATGCCTTATTACAACCACATCCCCGTCAAAATTGGTTTCATTTAAATATGATTTATGAAGAGGATAAGGACCCGCGTGAATTATAATATCATCTTCATCCAGCACCCCGTTTTTATTCTCGTCGGAGTATAAAGCGCCTATATGCTGATATTGTTTTCCTCCAAAATATTTCACAGCGATAAAATCCCCTGGGATTATATCCTTCCCCCATTTGAGATTTACTGACGGTTTTCCTTCATTTATTTTGAATTTAACAACTGTTTTAAATTCGTTCATTATCATTCCGATATTGTAATCCCTGTCTATTCTTTTGTTTTTCCATTTTCCATAACTTACCATTAAAACATCCGCGCAATCAACTCCGATATAATTATTACTCTGGTATGGAATTGAACCAAACAGGCCGGGAACATTTAAAAAAGTGGTTAAATAACCTAAATAGCTGTCTTTTTCCCTGATGGATATTCTAAATACTTTTGGAGAAAGCCCGTAGTTATCTGAATCTTCAATACCGGGGGTTTTGTATTTTATCCCGTTTTTTTCTATTTCAGCCTGGAACCAGAAACTGCCCGTGTTATTATTGTAAATTGGATTATTAATAAATTTATCTTCATTATAATTTAGATTTTCGTACGGAATAATTTCCCATTTATTCCTGAATTGAGTTAATTCTTTTCTTTGATAATCTATTTTTGAAAAACCGATCCATTTATAAGGGTCATTTTCCCAGGGACGATTCGCGTTTTTATAAGTTTTAAACAGGTCTGTAACGATTTGATACCATTTAATATTCGCGTTCTCTATTTTTTCAACCTTAAGTTTTATTATATCGCCTTTCAAAGGATAAATAGCGTCCGCTACAATCCATTCATTATTATTTATACTTGAATAAATTTTAATACCTTCCGCTAAGGAATCAGATACTAATAAGAAAAATAGTATTGCCGGCAGGGAAAAACACAAAAATAATCTTTTAAACATTTTTTTAGGATAAATATGTTTTTTCCAAAATATTATTGCTTTACTTGTTAACATTTAAACGAATCTTTAACATAAATAAATTTCCATGGCTGGTAATTAGTGATGCTCGGTGCAAACCCTGACGCTTCAATCACCCGCCTGACATCTTCATCGAGAATGGCAATATCTTTGAATTTCCTTATACTCCTGCGGGACTTGATCATTTCTTCTAATATTTCAGTGTTTTTCATTTTGATTCTCTATATTTTATATCTTGCTTCTCCCCAAGAAATTTTGGGTTTCTTTTTGTTATGTATAAATCAATGAATGTTTTAAATCTCGCGAAAATTTCGCGTATCCTGATTTTAAAACCATTTATTGTTTTAACATCCCCGGCACAATAACCTATGGCGTTATATCCATATCTGTTCGCGATATAAACCGCCCTTTCGCAATGAAAGGCCTGGGATATAATAATATAATCATCAATGCCAAATATCTTGTTTGCCCTTATGATCGAGTCCAACGTGCTGAAGCCGGCGTAATCCAGATTAATAAATTCTTCAGGAACACCTCTTTTTTTCAGGTCTTCTTTCATTTCAGAAGGCTCATCATAATTTTTTCTTGAATTATCTCCCGATATCAGGATCGCGCTGATTTTATTTTTTCTCCATAGTTCGGAAACCGCGTTTAATCTATTTTCATAAAAGGGGTTCGGATTTCCATAAACATATTTGCCTGTCCCAAGCAGTAACCCGGACTTTTTGTCCGGTATGCTTTCGGATGAATAAAACAACTTATCTTTCGCGCTAATTGAAATATATTTATCAATCGCAAGCGTAAAAATAATTAATACTGTTAAAAACGCTAAAAATGATTTAAATATGTTAATATTACTTTGTTTCATCCAATTTTTACGAAGCGAATTTTTTATAGAAATTCGCCATTCCACAATTGTTCAATAAACATCTGCCACGGCAGGACTTGGATATTTTTAGCAAGAGTACGGGGTTGTTTTTCCAGGCAGACCAGGCAAAGTTTTTTTACCGGGCCGTCTTCAACAAGAGCCTGGAGTGAACGTATATCTCCTTCGTGCACACGGGAAGAACCTTTAATTTCAACAGCCAATTCTTTTTCCCCCAGGATAAAATCCACTTCTCTTCCCGTACTTGTTCTCCAGAAAGTTATAGGCGCATCCGGATTTCTGTAGGCTTGATAGGCTTTTAATTCCATCAGTATGTAATGTTCAAATGCCTTGCCGAATTCAGAACTGCCGAGAAGAGGCTGACGCCTGGATAGATAATTTGCAACGCCGACGTCAAATAAATAAAATTTTTCAGTGATGATCATGCGCCGCTTTTTTGATTTTTTCCAGGGGGAAATCCGAAAACCCAGATAGGTATCCTCGAGAATATCAAAATAAGTGCGTATCACTTTATGAGAAACACCGGTTTCCCTGGCTATATTGACGTAATTTATAAGCTCGCTTGAGGTTATCGCGGCAACACGCAGGAATTCATTGAAAGCCGGTATGTTTTGCGTAAGGGCTTCAGAAATAATTTCTTCTTTCAGATAATCAGCAACGTAAGCACGTAGTTCTTCAATGGGATTATTTGATAAATAATGAGACGGCAACAGGCCGGAGATCATGACTTTTTCCAGGTCAAAACCTGTCACTTCCAGATAAGACAGCGGGGACATGGTCTTTCTCCATGCCCTCCCCCCTAATAGATTCGCGTGCCCGCGGCGTAGTTTCCGCACGCTTGACCCGGTAAGTAAAAAAGATAATTCTTTATTCTCAATAAGCCAGTGAACCTCATCCAAAAGATTTGGGGCTTTTTGTACTTCATCTATGACAATTAGTCCTTTGTGATTTTGATAACGTTCGCGCAATAATGCCGGCCGTGAAACATACTCCGCTAAAGTATCGGTTTTAAGCAAATCAATAACCGTGTCGTTCTTTAACATGTGAGTAATCCAGTAAGTTTTACCGACTTTCCGAGGCCCCCATAAAAAGGCGGATTTCCCCGCGGGAAGATTAAGTTCAAACAGCCTTTTCTTAATTTTCATATTATTAAGGGAATTTTATCCGAATAAATTTTCCTTGTCAAGCAATTTATTTGAATTCATGGCTTCTCTTATCCCTTTTTTATTTCTTAAACCTTTATTATTTTCAATTTTTTACCTTCTCCAGTGAAAACAATCCGTTATACCCCTGGTCATCTTTCCATGGTACTATTATTCTATTGCCGTTATTGATAAGTAAATTCTTAATATTTGTGGAATCGCAGAATATGGCATTTATCACATTTATTTTTTTCCAATGTGCCGTGTTCCGCGTGGGAAAAATGGTTTTGAAATACATGGCACTTATCAGTGATACATCCGGCATCCTGCCTTATTAATTCCCCACTACTTCCCAATATTTGGGCTTTTAACGGATTAATTAATATTCCAGCGTAAAACAACAAAACAAATAATGTTAAAAATATATTTTTCATTTTAGATTTTGAATATATTCACAAAACAATTCTATTTTTTTTGCCTCACCAGGAATAAATAAAAATTGGCTGACATCGTCAGCCAGATGTTTAAGTGTTTTTTAATTGAATATAATGCATTATATTTCTCCAAAGTGCTTTTTTTTAGCACTAATACGAAATATAACATACGCAAATATGCCTTTATTGTCAAGAAATTAATAAGAACGGGATTGAGGTCCTATTATGCCACATAAATATCTTGACAATCGGTCAGAATATGATACTATATTAAGACTGGAGGAGACATATATGAATATTGTAAAGGATATAAAATCGGTAACTTATCTCAAATCAAAGGCGAAAGACCTTTTAGAGCAGATAAATACTACACACAGGCCTGTGATTATTACCCAAAACGGGGAACCAAAAGCGATATTGCAGGACCCTGAAAGTTATGAAAATATGAGAAATTCCATTGGATTATTAAAATTAATTTCTCAGGGTGAAAGTGATATTCAATCAGGCAAAACAAAAACGCAGAAGGAAGTTTTTGATAAGATCGAAATAAAATTAAAAGAGAAAACCTCATGAGCAAGAAATATGAAGTAATCTGGTCAAATACTGCGGATGAGGATTTAGATAAAATAATTGATTATATAGCACAAGACAGTATTGATAACGCGATAAATGTATTTAATAAAATAAAAAACAAGTGCGAAAATCTATACTTTTATCCAAATCGCGGGCGGGTAATTCCCGAACTAGAAGATTATGGCATCTTATGGTATCGCGAATTAATAATAAATCCATGGAGGATTATTTATAGAATTACGGAAAGTTATGTCTATGTATTATCCGTAATAGATTCCCGCCGGAATGTAGAAGATATATTATTAAGCAGATTTATAAATCAGCGACGAAGGGTCACTAACGAATAGAAAAACTTAGAGCCTTTTAATCCATATTTTAAATGGAGGCAAACAATGCGGACAAAATTTTCTGTTTTGCTGATTACAGCTTTTTTTATGTTTGCTGCTGTAAGTTTTTCCCAAACAACCAATAATGGACAACCTCTTGACTCTCAGAGAAAAAAAGCGGAAAAAACCATGCGTGAAGGGAATTATAAGGACGCGCTGGAAATTTACAGCAAACTTGCCCTTGATAAAGATAATGACCCTAAGCTTGTCGCAAATGACATGAAAATGGCTGTTTCATGTTTTGCTAATCTTAACCGCATTGACGAAATTGATAAATTCAGGGAAGAAGTTATCAAAGCCCAGGAGAATAATTGGTATCTTTTATTTCAGGCGGCAAATAGCTACTTTGATTATTATCAGCATTACGGTCACGTTATAGCCGGAGAGTTTCATCGCGGCGGACACCGCGGGGGCGGGAAATATGTAAATTCTTTTGAACGCGACCGGATAAGAGCTCTTCAGCTTATGACAGATGCCCTGGGAAAATCGGGAAATGAAACAGATACAAATGAGTTATCGAATTTTTATCTCCGGTTCGCGAGTATACTTATGGGTTACAGGGAATATAATGAAGCATGGCGACTGCAGTATCTGAGCGATCTTTCAAAACTTCCGGATTACGAAGACGGATGGAGACACGACAGCAGGGTCATGGGAGCGCCGGTCAATCCTGACGGGACCCCTGTTTATTATAATATTCCGGAGAAATATGAAGCATCAAAAAACGACGGCGAACGCTGGCGCTGGATGCTTGCCCGGTTAGTGAAAATCAATCCGGAAAAAACCAGCCAGGCCATTACAATGTTTGCCGATTTTTTGCTTCAGCAGTTTGGAGTTCAAACTATCAGTTATGACAGCCGTCTTTTCCAGACAAATTATGCCCTCCATACTCTAAATGAAAACGAAACCATTGCAAAACTTGCGTCAGGCATAAAACGCTTTACCCTGCCCGAAGAATTTCAATACATAAAGTTATATCAAAAAATTGCTGAAAAATTTAAAGACAGTTACAGTGAGCAGGCATTGAATAAACTGGCCCAGATTTTTGAAAACCGCCGGCAATATGACAAAGCGGTTGATTACTGGAAAAAGAGCAAAGAATTATATGGTGACAACAGCGGAAAACAAAGCAGAATTGACCGGATACTGAACAACTGGGGGCAATTCGAACCTGCCGGGGCCCATCCCGCGGGAAAAAATGCTGTAGTAGATTACCGTTTCAGAAACGGGAAAAAGGTATATTTTGAGGCGCATATAATAAATGTAAATCAAATACTTAAAGATGTTAAATCATACATAAAATCCAATCCCCGCCAATTAGATTGGAATAAAATTAATGTTGGGGATATTGGTTATAGATTAGTTAATGCAGATGAAAAAAAATACATAGGGGAAAAAGTAACAGAGTGGGAACTCGATCTTAAACCAAATGAAATGCATTTTGATAAACGTGTAACGATTAAAACTCCGCTAAAAGATGCCGGTGCATATTTGCTTACGGCAAGGATGGCTGACGGCAATATAACTAAAATCATTATCTGGATTAATGATACTGTTATTGTTAATAAAAGACTTAATAATGAAAACTACTTTTTTGCCGCTGATGCCGTTACAGGCGAGCCTTTATCAAAAGTAAATGTTGAGTTTTTCGGGTATTTCCAAAAATACACGCAAAAGGGTAATTATTACGATATTCTTATAACGAATTTTGCTGAATTTACGGATGAAAATGGACAGGTTGTCCCGGGACCCGATGATTTAAAAAGAGATTATCAATGGCTTATCACCGCAACAACTGAAAATGGCAGGTTCGCGTATCTTGGATTTTCAGGATACTGGTATAGCAGCTATTATGATAGTGAATACAATCAGACAAAAGTCTTTACTATTACCGACCGGCCGGTATACAGGCCAAACCAACCGGTAAAATTTAAGGTATGGATTAACCAGGCCCAATATGATAAGGATGACGTTTCCGCATTTGCGAACAGGGACTTCCATTTAAAAATAAATAATTCAAAAGGTGAGAAGGTCTTTGAAAAAAATTTTAAAAGCGATGCCTATGGCGGAATAGACGGTGAATATTTGTTGCCCGAAGATGCCTCGCTTGGAGTCTACAATATTGATTTAAACAGCTATGGCGGGGGCAGTTTTCGCGTTGAAGAATATAAAAAACCTGAATTTGAAGTTAATATAGAAGCTCCCGCTGAACCGGTCATGCTGGGAGAAAAAATTACTGCAAAAATCAATGCAAAATACTATTTCGGCGCGCCAGTAACAAAAGCAAAGGTAAAATATAAAATCCTGCGTTCTGAATACAGCGAAAACTGGTATCCTTCAGGTGACTGGGACTGGTTTTACGGCCGGGGTTACTGGTGGTTCTCTTATGATTATAACTGGTATCCGGGATGGAATTTATGGGGATGCAGACGGCCGTTCATGTGGTGGTGGCGGAAAAGCAATATACCGCCCGAAGTCGTTGCGGAAGGAGAAGTGGAAATCGGGGAAGACGGGACAACCAAAATTGAAATTGATACGATACTCGCGAAAGAACTGCATGGCAATGACACCAACCACAGATACGAAATTACCGCTGAAGTCACCGACCAATCCAGGCGGACCATTGTCGGAACAGGGACAGTCCTTGTCGCAAGCGCCCCGTTTAAAGTCTATGCGTGGGTTGATAAAGGGCATTACCGTGCAGGTGATGTTATTGCTGCAAATTTCTCGGCGCAAACACTGGATAACAAACCGGTCAAAGGAAAAGGGAAACTTGAGCTTTATAAAATAAGCTATAAAAATGATAAACCGGTTGAAAAATCCGTCCAGAAATGGAATCTTGATACAAATGACAGGGGTGTGTCACATATCCAGATAAAAGGTTCTGAGGCAGGGCAGTACCGCCTGTCATACAGGGTTACAGATTCAAAAAAACACACAATTGAAGGCGGGTATATATTCTGTATAAGAGGGGAAGGATTCGAAGGGAAAGAATTCCGTTTTAATGAGATAGAGCTTATTCCCGATAAACGTGAATATTCACCCGGTGATAAAGTAAAATTGATGATAAATACTGACCGCAAAGGAAGCACGGTAGTCCTTTTTGTCCGGCCGGCAAACAGTATTTATCTCAAACCGAAGATAATCAGGATGACCGGTAAAAGTGTGGTGGAAGAAATTGAAATAACGAAAAAAGATATGCCGAACTTTTTTGTTGAAGCATTTACCATCAGCAATGGCAAAATCTTCAGCGAAACGAAAGAAATTATAGTTCCTCCTGAAAAACGCGTGCTCAATGTTGAAGTCATTCCGTCATCCAAATCATATAAACCCGGTGAAAAAGCAAAAATAAAAATCAGGCTGACAGACTTCTTCAATAAACCATTTGCCGGGTCAACTGTCATGAGTGTGTATGACAAGTCTGTTGAATATATCTCCGGAGGTTCAAACGTCCCTGAGATAAAGGCGTTCTTCTGGAAATGGCGCAGGCATCATTATCCGCAGACTTCGTCAAGCCTGGACAGATATTTTTACAACCTGATACCCAAAGGAGAAACCGGTATGCAGGATATCGGTGTGTTTGGCCGTTCAACAGCCGATGGATTTGCGGAAGGTGAAATCAATCAACCTAAAAATATACGTTATAGCGTCGGTAAGGCAAAATTTAAATCACTTTCATTTTCTATGACTAAAGAATCTGAAGAAGGGATGCCTGAAGAAGAATCAAAGGAAGACCAAACTGAACCTGAAACTGAAGTTATCCAGCCTTCCGTAAGAAAACAATTTGCTGACACCGCCTTCTGGACCGCGTCGCTTATGACAAATGAAGACGGTACTGCCGAAGTAGAATTTAACATGCCTGAAAATCTAACGGGATGGAAGATAAGAACATGGGCCATGGGGCAAGGAACAAAAGTTGGTGAAGGAACAGCAGAAGTTGTGACAACAAAAAATTTGATTTTAAGGCTCCAGGCACCGCGGTTTTTTGTTGAAAAAGACGAGGTTGTTTTGTCTACCAACGTTCACAACTATCTTGAAAACAAGAAATCCGTCCAGGCGGTATTGGAACTTGACGGGCAGTGTCTTGAATCCATTGACAAATTATCACGGACAGATGAGATACCTGCCAATGGAGAAAAACGTTTTGACTGGCGCGTAAAAGTTATAAGTGAGGGAAAAGCGGTTATACGCATGAAAGCTTTAACTGACGAAGAATCCGATGCGATGGAAATGAGTTTTCCAGTCTATGTCCACGGCATCCTGAAAACCGATTCATTTTGCGGTGTTATCCGGAGGGAGGAAAACAGCTCAAAATTTGATATTAATGTCCCTGCGGAAAGGAGAATTGACCAGTCGCGCCTTGAGGTCCGCTACTCCCCGACCCTTGCGGGAGCAATGGTTGATGCCCTGCCATATCTTGTGGAATATCAATATGGATGTACAGAACAAATACTGAACCGTTTCTTGCCGACGGTAATAACCCAGAGGATACTTAACAAAATGGGAATTGACCTTAAAAGTGTTTATGATAAACAGACCAACCTGAACGCACAGGAAATCGGTAATGACAAAGAACGGGCAAAACAATGGAAACGCTGGAATCGTAATCCGGTATTCGATAAAAATATAGTTAATGATATGGTTAAAAAAGGAGTAAACCGTCTGGCTGAAATGCAGTTGTCCGACGGCGGGTGGGGATGGTTTTCGGGATGGGGCGAATATTCGTATCCGCATACAACCGCGTATGTTGTTCACGGCCTGCAGACAGCGAAAGAAAACCAGGTGGCAATCGTGCCCGGCGTGCTTGAAAACGGAATAAGATGGCTTGAAAATTATCAGAATGGAGAATTGACAAAACTTAAAAATAATGAAGAACAAAAAAAACCCCGTAAATCAAGCGCTGATAATCTGGATGCGTTTGTCTACATGGTATTGGTTGACGCAAATGTCAGGAATGACGAAATGCTCGGCTTTTTATACCGGGACCGCAATAACCTCGCGGTATACGCAAAATCAATGCTTGGAATAGCCCTTTATAAACAGCAGGAAAAGGCAAAACTTGATATGATTATGCAAAATATCGAGCAATATCTTGTTCAGGATGAAGAAAACCAGACGGCATGGCTCAACCTTAACAACGGCGGTTACTGGTGGTACTGGTACGGCAGTGAATATGAAGCGCATGCCTATTACCTTAAACTACTGTCATATACCGATCCTTTGAGTAAAAAAGCTTCCGGGCTTGTTAAATACCTGCTCAATAACCGCAAAAATTCAACTTATTGGAACTCCACGCGGGACACAGGTTTATGTATTGAGGCGATGGCGGATTATCTAAAGGCAAGCGGGGAAGACAATCCGGATATGACCGTTCAGATTTATATCGATACTCAAAAAATGAAGGAAGTAAAAATAACCGCGAAAGACCTTTTTGTGTTTGACAACAAACTTGTTATGCTTGGTGACGAGATTAAAGAAGGCAGGCGCACAATTGAAATAAAAAAGAAAGGTCCCGGCCCGCTATATTTTAATGCTTATCTCACAAATTTCTCGCTTGAAGATTTTATCTCCAAAACAGGACTGGAAATTAAAGTGGAAAGAAAATATTATAAACTCAATCGCGCCGATAAAACCGTTAAAGTTTCCGGTTCGCGCGGGCAGGCGGTTGATCAAAAAGTTGAAAAGTATGAACGTGAAAAACTTGAAAACCTTGATATGCTGAAAAGCGGAGATTTAGTAGAGATAGAGCTGGAAATAGACAGTAAAAACGATTATGAATATATCGTATTTGAAGATTTAAAAGCCGCCGGATTCGAACCTGTCGAACTTAGAAGCGGTTATGGAGGGAACGATATGGGGGCTTATATGGAACTTCGCGATGAACGTGTGTGCTTTTTCGTCCGCGGTCTTGCGCGCGGCAAGCACAGTATCGCATACAGGATGCGGGCTGAAATCCCGGGCAGGTTCAGCGCATTGCCTGCAAAAGCTTTTGCAATGTATGCCCCTGAATTGAAAGCCAATTCAGATGAGATAAAATTGAAAATCGAAGATGTTGACGGATTCTGACACTTTATTTTTTTTCTGTGACCTTACCGTCCTCAATATGCACCACCCTGTCCGCGATCTCTCCGATTTTCGGGTTATGGGTGACAATTATAAGAGTTGTGTTATATTTTTTATTTAACTCTTTTAATGTGGAAATTATTTTGCCGCCGGTGTGTATATCAAGGTTGCCCGTCGGTTCATCGGCAAGGATTAGTTTTGGTTTTTTAGCCATGGCCCTCGCGATTGCCACCCTCTGTTGTTCGCCCCCGGAAAGCTGGGATGGGAATTTATTGCTTTTGTCTGAAAGTCCGACTATGTCCAGATATTTTTCCGCGGCCGATTTAATTTCATTATGGTCCCACGGTAAAATTTCAAGGCCCGCCTCGACATTTTCCTTCGCGGTTAACGTGGGCAGTAAATTATAAAACTGAAAAATAAACCCTATTTTGTCCCGCCTGAAATAAGTTAATTTTTCACTGTCGAGTTTTGTCAATTCAACCCCGTCCACGGTTATTTTACTTGAATTTGGATAATCCAGCCCGCCGATAAGGTTAAGTAATGTCGTTTTCCCGCTGCCCGAAACGCCCAGGATTACTACCAATTCACCTTCACCTGCCGAGAAATCCGCTCCATTAATTACATCTGTCCTGATTTCGTCAACGCAATAATATTTACTTATATTTTCAAGCTTAATAATTTCTTTCATAAATTTTTTTCTATTAGAACTCCCCTTCATCCCCTCTTTTAATTTAAAAAAAAGAGGAAAGTAACAGCAGAATTTCATTTTTTCTTACACCTCCTCTTTTTTCAAAGAGGAGGTTGGGAGGAGTTCATAATTTCATTTTTCATGTTTATTTTGACATTATTTCAACTAACTCTTTTGTATGTTTTAAAAGGCCTAAAACATATTCCGCTTCTTTCTCGCTCTTTGTCCCTAACCCACAGCTTGGGGTAAAAATTGAGTTTTCAATCATTAATTCTCTGTCAATGCCTTTATTTGCTAAATTATTCAGGATTTCCTGAAATTTATTCTTTAAATCTTCAATTGATATTTTAAGCTCCATTGCGTTAGTCGGGACAATACCCCATGCCAGAATTCCGCCTTTTTCCAAAAATTTTTTTACTTCCGCAGGATAAAGCGTGAATTTTTCCGCATAGCTCCAGGCGTCAAAATTGACTATATCCACACCTGATTCAAAAAGCATCGGCCAATCCGTGTTCCCGCAGCAATGGACGCCCGTCAGCGCATTGGATTTTTCTTTTACAATGGCAAAAATCTCCTCCAGGAGGGTTATAACTCTTTCTCTTGTCAGCGGGCAAAAAGCCGATCCGAAAGACGAAAGATACGGCTCATCAAAAAAGATAATTATATTTTTGCCGGATTTATTTTTAAGCTGTTCTGCCTGCCATACTGCTTTCATGGATAAAACTTTCGCGATTGCTTCAAGCATCGGTTCATCATATAATAAAGACTTCCCGAAGCTGTCAACGGCGGAAAACGCAAAAGTAAACGGGCCTGTAACATGCCCTTTAATCATAAGTGTTTTATTTAAATCTTTCTGCCCGGTATTTTCCAAAAAATAATATAAACCGCCCGCGCGTTCCCTGGTTATTTTAAAAAAATCCAAATCCCCCTCGATAAACTTCTCATACATTTTTGTAAGCGCATTTTCTTTATCCTCACCGGGATTCAAAACAAGTTTGTCTTTTTTTGAATCATAGATAATTGCCGGCATCCCGTCCAGATACTGGAATATCATATCTTCTTTTTTATCTTTCTTTACCAACTGGGGCCAGAACGGTATCCCGGGGACTGACGAGAATATTAAATCAACCGCTTTTTTAGGTGCTAAGTACGGCAGGCTCCCGATTCCCGTGGCTAGGCCGCTTATTGAAATTTTTTTATCAGATTTCATTTTTTTCTCCCCAGTTAAGAATAGGTCTTATAAGACATATACGACCTATTAATTTTATTGTTAAAAAACTAAATAGTCAAGAAAAATAGGCATTTAGTCGATATATCTTCTGTCTTTAAAATTTGGAGGAAACCATGCCGGAAAAAAACAACGAATACCCGATAATAGAAATGAAATTTACTTCAGAAGAAGACCTCATATATCTTGTTAAACAAAAATTAGTGCAGGTCGAACCGGACATAAAAATCATAAAAGAAAAAAAATTATCGTTTGAAGATGAGGACAATTTTTACCTGCTGGCACATGATAAAAACAGCAAATTCGTCCTTATAGCGGTTAAAATATATGAAGATGAAAATTGGCTTTACCGTATTGTTGACCATTTTGAATGGTTCCAGCATTATCTCCAGAGATGGCACGATACGCTCCCGAAAAATGAACGAAAGGAACTTAACCTGAAAGACGCAAGGATAATCCTGATTGCCCCGTCTTTTTCAGACTCTTTAAAAAAATGCGTCCCTTACTTATCGCTGTCTTTAAACCTTTACGAGTATCGTTATCTCAAAATAGGCTACCAGCAGCAAGGCCTGCTTTTAAATCCCGTTAAATGGAAAAATGTCCAAACGGAAAACCCGTCTGAATTAAATATCAATCCCCCGCTGAAGCCGATTCTTGACAATTTTCTTAAAAAACTTTCAAAACTGGATTCAAAAATAGTCTTAAACTATGAAAAAAACCATATTGATATATTGTTTAACGACCAATCTCTGGGACAGGTCCGTTTCGCAAAAAAGTTTTTCTGGATAGACACGGGATTGGGGTCATGGCAAAGCATATGCGTGGAAAATGAGGCATCTTCGGATATCGCGTGGGAAAAACTGAAATTAATATACCTGCATCTTGGCGGCGAAAACGAGGAAGGGTTTGAAGAAGATACAGCACTCTTGCCTGAACATAGTTTGCCGGAAAAAACCCCGAATGAACTGACCCGGGAAGAAATTACGGAATTAAACAAAATAGACCAGGATGTAAGGAATATTCTTAACTAAATCCCTTTGATTGGGCATAAAGAACACTTCGGGTTTTTCTTTAAACAAAATTCCTTCCCCAGCTTTACAATCAATGCATGGTATTCGTTATATAATTTAATGTCCGGCGGCAGGTTTTTTTCAAAAAATCCTTTTATTTCATCATAAGACAAATCATCTTTAATGAATTTATGCCTTGTGAAAATCCTGCGGGTATAAGCATCAACAACAAACGATAATTTCCCGCCCGCGTAAAGCATTATACTATCCGCGGTTTCCGGGCCGATTCCTGAAATACCGAGAAGGATTCTACGTAAAATATTTTCCTCACAGCCTAACATTTTTCGAAGGCCTCCTTTATATTCGGAGAAAAGACATTCCAGAAAATTTTTCAGCCGTTTTGCCTTTAAATTATAATACCCGCTCGATTTTATCAACAGGCCCAGTTTTTCCGGAGGAACAATATAAAGCTTGCGCGGGGTCAGGACTTTATTTTTTTTAAGATTTTGAATGGATATCGAAACATTTTTCCATGAGGTATTCTGGGTAAGTATCGCTCCAACAATCACTTCAAAAGGTGTGTCTCCCGGCCACCAATGTTGAGGGCCGAAACAAGAATACAATTTATCGTAAATTAATCTGATCCTTTTATCATTCATTATCTACTGTCTTGACCTGCAAAGCTGCTTCCGTGAATCGTTATACGTGATTCGTGTTCCGTTTACGGATCACGGTCCATGAACCACGAGTCACGTTTTTTTATTTAGAGACAACCTTTTCCACACCGGATGCTTCAACAATTACATAACCGAATTCCTCGCTGTTCGATTTGTCCCCGGCGCCGAGAATTTTCGCGGTTATCATCACCCAGTCCCCGGGTGAATATTTTTTTAGTTCTCTTTCCATTTTTTTTTCAAAATACGCAAAAAATAATCCATCTCTTCTGGTTACCAGGTCTTTCGAACTTAAATTTCTCGCCAACAAATACCATTTTATCCTGCCGTCATCAGCAACCCCAATTTTATCTAAATAACAAATCCATGTAATCTTCCTGTCCTGGTATACAATCGGCGACTTGTGGACTTCATCCCATGTCAAATCGCCTTTTTCTTCCAGGTATATTTTGTCGACCATATTTTTCGGGACCCAGAATGTAATTTTGGCCTGGACCCACTGCCCTCTTTCATCCACCTGTTCGATAATTATATTATTAAAAAGCATTCCCGCCGCGGGACCGTCAGGGTCGGTATAAATCTCTGTCGATTTATCTTTTATTTTAAGTTCAACGGCATTTATGGAATTCCCTCCTAAAAAAACCAACAAACTAAACAGGATAATTTTTTTCTTCATAATCATACCCCTTATATATTTGTTATTTTACAGGATTAGTGATAAAATATTGTAAATTTTTGAATATTATAATACCAATTTTTAATAAAAATAACAACAGCCAAATTATGTTTATTGATTCCCATTGTCATTTAAGCTTTCCGCAATACAAACAAGACCGTGAAGAACTGATCAGCCGCCTTCAAAAAGAAGGCATAGATTACATCATCGATATAGGCACGGAAGAAGATAACTGGGCGGATGTTTTGGCTTTATCACAAAAATACGATTTCATATATTCAGCCCTTGGCGTGCATCCCCATGAGGCGGAAAAGGCGAATATCCGGACATGGGAACATCTTAAAAAACTTTCCGACAATAGTAAAATAACCGCTATCGGCGAAACCGGCCTGGATTTTTTCCGCAATCTTTCTCCCAAAGAAATTCAGATTAATGTTTTCCGCGGACATATCCGTGCGGCGAAAGAAATCAAAAAACCGCTGATAGTCCATATCCGTGACGCTTACGAGGACGCTATCTCAATAATGAAGGAGGAAAACGCCTTTGAATGCGGCGGGGTAATACATTGTTTTTCAGGCGACTATGAGTCCGCGAAAATCCTCATGGACAGCGGTTTCTTTATATCCTTTGCCGGGCAGATAACTTTCCCAAAAAATAACTACCCGGAACTTATTAAAAAAATACCAGTTGAAAAAATTTTGATTGAGACCGACGCGCCGTACCTTGCGCCTGTCCCGAAAAGGGGGCACAGAAACGAGCCGTCTTTTATAAGGTTTACCGCGCAAAAAATAGCCGAGATAAAGGGTCTTTCGCTTGAAGACATTGCAAGAATAACCAGTCTGAACGCAAAAAATCTTTTTGCGATCGGAAGTACTAACCACCCATCCGGCGGCGGGATTGCTTATCCAATCCGGAACTCCATATATCTTAATATAACCAACCGCTGCACAAGCGAATGTACCTTTTGCATCCGTTACAAAACGGATTTTGTCAAAGGCCATAACCTCAAACTTAAAAAAGAACCGGGATTAGAAGAGATTTTAAACAGTCTTGAAAATGCGGAAAATTACAGCGAGGTTGTTTTCTGCGGATATGGTGAACCCCTGCTCCGGCTGGAGTTAATCAAAAAAATCGCCGGAAATCTTAAAGCGCGGGGACTAAAAGTGAGAATCGACACAAACGGCCACGGCAATCTTATTTATAAGCGGAACATACTGCCGGAATTAAAGGGGCTTGTTGATGCCATGTCAATCAGTTTAAACACGGAAAATGAGGATAAATATTTCAAACTTTGCAAGCCCATATTCGGCAAAGAAACTTATCTCGAGGTCATAGAATTTATCAAAGAGGCAAAAAAATATATACCTGAAGTAAATGTAAGCGTTGTAGCCCTGCCTGAAGTGAATGTTGAAAAATGCAGAGAAATTGCGAAAAACCTGGGAGTCGGTTTCAGGTTAAGGGAATACGACGAGGTGGGGTAGGTGTTTAAAATTATCCGCCTTATTTTTTTATTTTAGATAACTTCTCATTGATGTTTATAATCGACGGAACCAGTCCATTTTTTTGAAGGCAGTTGAGAAAAATATAAACAATCTCCGGGTCAAATTGGGTCCCTGAATTTTCGACCAAATCATCAATAATTTTCTCCATCGGCATTGACTCCCTGTAAGGCCGTATTGAGCGCATGGCGTCATAACTGTCGGCCACAGCCATAATCCTTGCCCCCAGGGGAATGCTCTTGCCGTTCAACTTATTCGGGTAACCCCTGCCGTCAAAACGTTCATGATGATGTAAAATTATGTCCAGTTCCCTCCTGATGTAATGGCCGCTTTTCAGGATATTCACCGCGATCACCGGGTGCCTTTTTATTATTTCATATTCAGTCTCCGTGAGCTTCCCGCTCTTTAAAATAATAGTGTCGGATATCGCTATTTTCCCCAGGTCATGCAAAACAGCGGCGTTACAAATAATTTGGATTTCATTTTCCGGCAGTCTCATTTCCCTGGCCACCATATTGGAATACCTCAAAACATTTATGGAATGCTCCCTTGTGCTGATGTCTCTTTCTTCGAACGCGGTAATCAGTGTTTTTATCATGTCCACATAAGACTGTTTTGAGACCTCATTTAACCCGAGTATTTTATCCTCCAGTTCTTTCTGGCGCGTATTTTCAAAATAGTTCGTGTCAATAATATCTTTATACATAACAACGGCGTTCCGTCCCTGCGTTTTTGCCGCGTAAAGAGCGGAATCCGCCAAGTTTAAAAATTTGTCTCTTTCCAGAACACCGTCTTCAAACAATGAAGATATTCCGATGCTGACGGTTAATTTCACGGAAAAGCTTTCACCTTCGAAAATATATCCTTCAATAATATTTTTTAATTTCTGCGCGACATTAAAACCGCCTTTATAATCCTCATTGTATAACAAAATAACAAATTCTTCACCTCCGTACCGCGCCAAGAAGTCAATGTCCCTGATGTTTTTCTTCAAACAGTTCGCTATTTCAACCAGGACCTTGTCCCCGAATAAATGGCCGTAACTGTCATTTATTTTCTTAAAATAATCGATATCTATCATCAGGCAGCAGATGTTCTGTTTATACCTTATAGCCCGCAGGAACTCATTATTCAATATTTTAAAAAAATATCCATGATGATAAAGCATCGTCAAACTGTCCCTTACCGAAATTTCTTTCAATTCAAGGACCGCCTTATCGAGCTTTTCCAAAATTTTTGTCTTTGTTTCATTGGCTTCTATCAGCTCATCACGTATTTTTTTAACCCGCAGGGCTGTGTTTAACCTCGCGATAATAATTTCGGGACTGCTTGATTTCCCAAGATAGTCCTCGGCGCCGGCTGACAGGCCTTCCAGTATATGTTCTTCCTGTTCAAGCCCCGTCAGTATGATAACAGGGATAAATTTTAATTTCTGGTCCGCCTTTATTTTTCGAAGCATGTCAATGCCGCTCATGCCCGGCATCTGATAATCGACCAGTATGCAGCTGATTTCTTTTTTTGAAGCAGCTTCAATGCCTTCCAGGACATTGGATGCCATTTCCACATTAAAACCCGCCTGCTTTAAATACCTGTCAAGAACCTTCCTGTCGTCAGGATTATCATCAACTATCAAAATTGTTTTCTTTGCTTCTTCCGGCATGTTATTACCTTTATATTTTTGTGTGGCTTTTGTTCATCATAATACTCCCTTATGCAGGGAAAGGGACATTATGAATTCCCCAGTAAAGGCCTATTTCCTTGACAAGCGTGACAAAACTATCAAAATCAACCGGTTTCTGGAGAAAACTGTTGCACCCATAATTATAACTTTTGATTATGTCTTCTTCCCTTCGTGAGACCGTGAGCATAATTACCGGTATTTTCTTTAACGATTCATCTTCTTTTATTTTTTTCAAAACCTCTATCCCGTTCATCTTGGGCATATTAATATCAAGGAGTATCAGGCCGGGGCGCGGGGCTTTCGATTCATCCTTATAGGCGTTATTATGAAAAAGGAAATCCACCGCTTCCTGGCCGTCACGGGCGATAAATAGACGGTTTATAAGCTTCGCTTCCTTAAAGGCCCTTTTTGTTATTTCAATATCATCGGGATTGTCTTCCGCAAGCAGAATGTCGACTATTTTGTTTTGCATATATTGCTCCTTTTTTTATCCCGGAATTTCCCCCGCCCTTTTGCTATTTAGTATTATATGCCTGTTTTCCGGGATTGTAAAATAAAACACTGCTCCTTCTCCGACCTTCGATTCCACCCATATCCTGCCTTTATGAATTTCTATTATTTTTTTTGCTATCGCAAGGCCCACCCCTGTTCCCCTTTTTTCTTCCCGTCTTATAAGCCTCTGGAATATCCTGAATATTTTTTCAAAATACTTCTCTTCTATCCCAGGGCCGTTATCTTTCACGTAAAATTTATAAAACCCGTTTTCTTTTACCCCACCTATTTCTATTTTAACCGTGTCCTTGTCGGCGAATTTGACCGCGTTGGAAATAAGGTGGGCAAAAACGTCGGTTAAACCTGCCCGGTCGCAAAATATCACAGGCATTTTCCCGCTGATTTTTAATTCTCCGTTTTTACTTTTTATTTTTTCATCCCATGTTAATTTTATGTCATCCATAATTTTATTAACATCAACATCGTCGAAATTAATTATTTTCCTTTCTATATTCGAAAATTCAAGGAAATCCTCAACTATACTCTGGATCCTTATCGAATTTATTTTTATGCGTTCAAGATAATCCCTGCCGGATTCATCCAGCTTATCCGCATAATCATCTTGAATAAACTTTGAAAATGCGTTAATGGACCGCAGCGGTTCCTTTAAGTCATGAGAAACTATATACGTGTAGGTGTCCAGTTCCCTGTTTATATATTCAACCTTTTTGGTATATTCCCTTAATTCTTCTTCCGCTTTTTTACGCGCTGTAATGTCTTTTGCCGTACATATAAAATACTGCGTTTTACCCTTATTATTTTTTACCGCTGAAGTGCTGAAAAGACAAGGGGCGCTTTTCTTCCCTTTTCTTTTAATATTCAGCTCAAAATTTTTAAATTCGTCGCTTGTTACAATCACCGCGTTCGCGGAATCGGAAAGTTCATTTTTTTCAATAAGATCAAACAACGGCCTGCCCGTAATTTCATCCATGCCGTAACCAAAAAATTCTATCCCCGCTTTATTAACTGTCCTTATCTTTAAATCTTTGTCTGTCACAATTAAAATGTCGCTCATATTTTTAATAATGCTGTCAAAATAATCTTTTGAAACCGTAATTTTTTCCAGATTCTCAGTCATAATATTAAAAGATTTACTGAGTAATCCTATTTCATCTCTCGATATTATTTCCGCCCTTTTGGAAAAATTTCCTGTTGCCACGTCAAAAGTGATAGAAACAAGTTGTTTTATCGGTTTGGTGATATTATGGGACAAGAATAAAGATATTTGAGCTCCAGCCAGAAAAATAAACACGGAGATCAGGATTATAATGTTCCTCAGGGAATGCGGGAGAATCATAAATTCATCATAAGGCATAACCACCATTAACGACCATTCCATGCCGCCGACCGGTGAATAAGCGATTAAGCTGTCCCGTCCCATTATTTTCGCCCGTTCAAAACCGCTCTGCAAAGCCTTCGCTTTTTCAATAAGACTTTCTGCTTTTGCTCCTTTTCCTTTTATTGTTTCCAGGGCTTCCCCTTTACCCGGACGGGACAATATACTTCCTTTTGAATCGATTAAAACTGCGAAACCTGTTTCCCCTACTTTAAGGTCTGAAATATTTTTCGCAATATCGCTGACAGGCACACTGCCCGAAAGAATAAAATTCAATTCATCCCCGAAATATTCATATTTTGCCACAATAAATTCTAATACATGCGTTTTCAGGTCCTCATTGTATTTTACGGGGGAAATAATAACTTTATTCGGACTGCGCCGGGCTTTTAAAAAATAAATCGAATCACTTATATCTTTCAGGCTCTGTGACCTTGTTTGTTCTATTATTTTTATTTCTTCCATCCCGTTTTTGTTAATGTAAGACAAAGAAGAAAAATCTTTTATAAATGAAACAAAATATTTAAAGATAATGGGCTCTATAAATCTTTCAGAATAAATTTTCAGTTCATTGCTCTCCGCCATGTCCCCTATCATTTTTGATTTTGTGGCCATGGCTATCTGGATAAATTTTTTTTCATCCTCGAGAATAAGCTCCAGTTTTTCCTTTTGCGCTTTTTTCTGGTAACGCACTGTTAAAAGATAGCTTGTCGTCCCGAATATGAACGCTATCAAAAAAAGGAGACCGAGTTCCGAAAGCAGTATTTTATTCCTGATTGATTTCAGCATATATCACCTTAACAGAATGGCTAATAGCTATTTGCCAATAGCCATCAGCGTTCGGCGGGGACCGTTCCATGTTTGACCATGATATCCCCCGCCGACCGGGAAAATAAATAATCAACAAACAATTTGCTCTTCCCTGCAAGTTCGCCTTTCCACACAATACCGAAAAGAGTCGTTAAATTATAGCTTTTGTTTTTAACATTCTCCACGGAAGGATATGTTCCATTGACTTTTAATACATTCAGGTTTTTCTCTATGGCAATAGAAAGAGGAATAAACCCGATAGTGTCTTTATATTTTACCAATACATCCGCGGCCTCCTGCGTGCTGTATAAAATTTTCCCGGCAAAAGTATTGATTGTTTTAAAACCGGGAATGATTTTTTCCAATATTAACCTGGAAGAATCACCGTCCTCCCTGTTTGCCACGTAAATTTTCCTGCTTCCCCCTCCCATTTCATTCCAGAAAGCGATTTTCCCTGAATAAATATCAACGATATTTTGATAAGTTATGTTATCAATTCCTTTCCCGCTGAAATTTACGACAAAAACAACAGGGGAATAAGCAAACCACACGTGATTCAAGCCGTATTTTTTTTCTCCATCCTTGATTTCTCTCGCAATCCTTCCAAGCCCCGCTTTCCCCTCATATACCAGCTTTATCCCGCCGCCGCTCCCGACACTGTCGGGCAAAATTATTTTTACCCCGGGATTATTCCTTATAAATTCAAACGACAGGATCTGCAGGATGTCCACGCTGTCTCCCGTGCCCGCGATAATTATTGTTTCATCGGCAAGATTCACGTTGTTTGCGCAAAGAAAAAAAAGAAAAATAAATATTGACGTTAATTCGGTTATTTTCATATATCTGCTTATCACTAATTTAAAAATTTGTAATCCATCTCACTCTCAGGATATCATTTTTTATTTTACTGCTCAATCCTTCATGGTTAAAATCATAATCACCCTGCAGTTTAGTGAAACTGTTTAAATTCCATATTAAGCCTGTTGTGGTTTGATATAAACGCCATGTATAGGATTTTGCCTCATTCAAATCTATGTCGGGCCTGAGTTCCGAATATCTTGCGTAAATATCAAATTCATCGAACACGCCTTTCAATATCACAAGAGAATACCATGAATTCACTTTTAAATCGCTCGTTTTGCCCTGAATATATTCGGCTTTAAAATCAAAAATATTTGATTTATACATTATGTCGCCGGACATACGTTCTTTTTTGTCACTTGTGTAAGAGGCGGCGGTATATCCGTTAATTTTGGAAATGTCCGCAGGACTCAGTTTCCCCGATAGAAAAGAACCGCCTGCCTGAAGCCCTTTTAGAGGGTTTACGGTAACTCTTACTGCGATATCCTTGTTCTGGTTTGTATCGGTGTTGCCTGATTTGTCCGCTACAAATTTAGCGGCAGTGGTTGAAGCGGTGTCCACCTCTCCCGCCTCACGGTCACCTGTCAATGAACCGTTAAACATTCCCATATTAATATTAACAATACTGCCAAAAGACCCGGAATATTCCAGACCCACCTGCCTGTCGCCTGTAAATGCCCTTCCCGTTAAAGAATAGTCTATGGAAACCCTTCCTTCCTCATCCTGGGGCAATCCAAAACTTTTCCGGCGGAACCTGCCGGCTTTTAAACTACCGCCGACAAGAGGGAATTTTTTATACTGTATCCATCCGTCATTAACCTCTGTTTTCTCTGTACCGAAGAACACCTGTCCTTTCATCGTGATATTATCATTGATTTCAGCCTCAACGAAAGGTTCAAATTTATACATTTTCAAAGTCCCCGCTTTACTTTGAGGGTCTTCGTATCTTATCTCGAGTTTGCCGCCCAGTTTAACCGATTTTACCTGTTTTGATGAAATTACCGCAGGCGTCTGGAGTTTTTCAATGCCTTCCTTTTCACCTGATGCATAGACCAAACCGATATTAATCAAAAACAGCAGACAAAACCGGAAAGTTTTTTTCCCCATAATCATCTCCTTTTAATGAATTTTAGACAAAGTTTTACTGCACCGTGACATTGTGGACACCCCAGTAAAAACCTATTTCTTTAACAAGCGAAACAAAATTGTCAAAATCAACCGGCTTCTGCAGAAAACTATTGCATCCATAGCTGTAGCTTTTAACAATGTCTTCGTCCCTCCTGGAAACTGTAAGCATTATTACGGGTATTTTATTAAGTGTTTTGTCTTCTTTTATCTTTTTCAGGACTTCCAGTCCGTTTAATTTCGGCATATTTATGTCAAGAAGTATAAGACCGGGGACCGGCGTGTTTTTAACATCCTCATACCTGCCTTTATGATAAAGAAAATCAACTGCCTCCTGTCCGTCACGGACAATATAAAGGCGGTTTATCAGTTTTGCCTCTTTAAACGCTCTTTTTGTTATCTCAATGTCATCCGGATTATCCTCAGCCAGCAGGATATCAATCACTTTGCTGTTTCCCATATCACGCCTCCTTTTTTTTCTGTTCCTCCAGTATTTTTTTAATCGTGTTCTCGTCCACGATTTTTTTCTCCACAAGGATTTCACCAATCTTTTTCTTTCCCAGGATGTAATCCCTGCTTTTAGGAATACTGAAATAAAATGTTGTCCCTTCACCGACCTTCGATTCAACCCATATCCTGCCTTTATGCATTTCAACTATTTTCTTGGCTATCGTAAGTCCCACCCCCGTCCCCTCGTGTTCCTCTTTCTTCCCCAGTCTCTGGAATATTTTGAATATCTTCTCGTGATATTCCTCCGGTATCCCCGGGCCATTGTCCTTCACGTAAAATTCATAAAAAGCCACCGTGTCTTTATACCCCACCTCCACACGGGGATGGGTTTTATCGCTGTATTTTACGGCGTTTGAAATCAAATTCGCGAAAACCTCCGTCACCCTCACCCTGTCGCAGAATACCACAGGCATTTTTTCGCTTATAACCATTTCGACTTTCTTTTCGGTCAACGTGTGCTCCATCCGTATTTTAATTTCATTCAGCATATTTCCGGTGTTTGCATCTTCAAAAGGGTTTTTTCTCCTCTCGAGGCGGGAAATCTCCAAAAGGTCTTCTATCAGTTTCTGCATAATCACCGCGTTCGCCTGTATGCGTTCAAGGTAGTTCCGGCCTTCTTCATCAAGCTTGTCCTTGTAATCAGCTGTCACGAATTTGGCGAACGCGTTTATCGACCTTAAAGGTTCTTTCAAATCATGCGAAACGATATACGTGAAATCATCCAGTTCCTTATTTATATCCTCGATCTTTTTGGTATATTCTATTAATTTATCCTCTATTTTCTTCCGCTCCTCGACTTCCTTAACCAGGGCATCACGGGATACCGTGGTATTCTGCAAATTATTAACCATTTTATTAAAAGCTTCGCCCAACTGGCCTAACTCGTCCTTAGTTTGTATATCCACTCTGACCTCCAGGTTCACTTTAGCCATTTCTTCAGTGACATGCTGCAGTTTTTTAACCGGCTCCACAATACAACCTGAAAGCCAAAAGCCGATTATAAAACTTGGTATTAAATTTAAAAACATTATTATCAGCAATACCCCTAAAATTTTATTGATAGAGCCCTGGATACCTCTGTCTTTCAGGCCTATTCTGATAATACCAATAATACTGCCTTTCTCAAAAACATTAACGGCAATATCATAAAAAAGACCTTCCTCCATGTCAATAGTTTTCATATTATAGATTTTACCGGTTGTATTCGAATTAGCTGCTTTTAATTCTGCCGGAAAATCACCCTTAAAGGTATGAGCCAAAACATTATTGCGCGGATCAGTTATAAAAATATACCCTATAGTTTCACTATTCATATTTTTTTCTATATCAATTAATTTTTTCAGCGTAAGGGCATCCCGTTCTGTAATATAATTCATTTCCGTAACCGTTAAATGCTGGGCGAAAGAAACACTTTTTTGAATAGCTTCATCTTTATATTTTTTTGAAAAAATTGTATTTATTGTAAAAATAATAGATATACCAAAAAATAAAATAACAAAAATCAATGTAGTTATAATTTTATTATGCAAACCTACTCTATTTTCCATATTAATAGCTATTTAAAAAATAAAACCTTTAAATAATACAAAAACACAAATCAGGGAAAGCCAGGTTATTAATCCCGTGATTAAAGCTCCCCCGCCTATATCCAATATATTTCTAAGGTCAACATTCAAACCGATACTGGTTAATGCGATAGTAAAAATAATTTCCGCGCATAGTTTCAATGGTTTAATTGCCGGTGTTAACACCGGCAAAAAAGAAGTCAAAAGCCCCATTAAAATAAAAACCCATAAAAACCATGGGACATAAAACAAAATATTTTTTTCCCCTGTTCCTTTTTCCATCGCGTTATGCCAGCATAAAAACCAGATTATCGGGATTATCATAGCCGTTCTTGCCATCTTTATCGAAAGCGCCAGGTTAACACAACTATCGCCAAGGGCCCCGGCGGCAATTTTTACAAATCCTGTCATATGCAGTGTAGTCGCGCAGAGAAACGCATACTCAACTTTCGGAATATTTAAGAAAGTCAAAAATACAGGATAAACCAGCACACCGATCATCCCCCAGATGGTAATAGTTACTAAACTAACTCCTGTTTCTTCTGATTCTGCGTTCACTACAGGTGAAGCGATAGCGATAGCTGACGCGCCGCAAATTGCCGTTCCAATACCAATCAAAAACGAAAGTTCCTTTTTTAGAGATAGTTTTCTTCCTAAATATATCGATACAAAAAATACTATCACAATTCCCATTATAAGTTCAAACCACGCAACAACCGGGACATGGCTTAATCTATGGAACTGCAGGTTAACCCCGTATAAAATGATCCCTACGGGAATAAATATTTTATAAGAATACTTTAAATCAATAAAAAGGTTTGTTTTTGTACTGAAAACAGTTCTTACCAGCATCCCAAACACAATGCCCAAAACTAAAGGGTCTAAAGCCTTATTTAATTTTGCAACTTTATACGCGATTGAACCGATAATAATTATCAATATAAATCCAATCCATTTTTCTAAAAAATCTTCTTTTCTCATATTAAATCTCCCGCTTTTTCTGTTCCTCCAGTACTTTTTTGATCGTGTCCCCATCCACGATTTTTTTCTCGACCAGGATTTCTCCAAGCTTCTTTTTCCCAAGTATTACATCCCTGCTCTTCGGTATGGTAAAAAAGAACACCGTGCCTTCGCCGACTTTGGATTCCACCCATATCCTGCCTTTATGCATCTCAACTATTTTCTTGGCTATCGTAAGTCCCACCCCCGTCCCTTCGTGTTCCTCTTTCTTCCCCAGTCTCTGGAATATTTTGAATATCTTCTCGTGATATTCCTCCGGTATCCCCGGGCCATTGTCCTTCACGTAAAATTCATAAAAAGCCACCGTGTCTTTATACCCCACCTCCACACGGGGATGGGTTTTATCGCTGTATTTTACGGCGTTTGAAATCAAATTCGCGAAAACCTCCGTCACCCTCACCCTGTCGCAGAATACCACAGGCATTTTTTCGCTTATAACCATTTCGACTTTCTTTTCGGTCAACGTGTGCTCCATCCGTATTTTAATTTCATTCAGCATATTTCCGGTGTTTGCATCTTCAAAAGGGTTTTTTCTCCTCTCGAGGCGGGAAATCTCCAAAAGGTCTTCTATCAGTTTCTGCATAATCACCGCGTTCGCCTGTATGCGTTCAAGGTAGTTCCGGCCTTCTTCATCAAGCTTGTCCTTGTAATCAGCTGTCACGAATTTGGCGAACGCGTTTATCGACCTTAAAGGTTCTTTCAAATCATGCGAAACGATATACGTGAAATCATCCAGTTCCTTATTTATATCCTCGATCTTTTTGGTATATTCTATTAATTTATCCTCTATTTTCTTCCGCTCCTCGACTTCCTTAACCAGGGCATCACGGGATACCGTGGTATTCTGCAAAGTTTCCGTCATACGGTTAAAATTTTCAATCAAATAATTCAGTTCGCCCGCGGCATAAATCCGTATTCTTTTGGAAAAATCCCCCCTGGCAATGTCCTTTGAGATGTCGGCCAGTTCAACAATCGGTCTTGAGAAATGTTTTGATATAAACGCGACAACTGCGAAAGAAATAATCACGGAAATAATAAAAATCAAGGTAAAAAATCCAATTGTTTTCTCCGCGCCCTTATCGATAAGTTTGGAAGAAACAGCGAAAACAACCCTTAAAAGCGGTTTATCTTCTATAAGGAAAAAATCCTTGTAAGCGAGCATGCCGTCTTTCACCGGGAATACCCCGGGGTTCGTGTTTATTTCATCCTGGATATAACCCGAAGGGTTAAAAGTATATTTTTCGTTTGCAGGCCTGTATAAAATGTCCCCGCCGGAAACAAAAATCCAGATGGGATTTTCCCCGAAGATTTTTGTATTTTTAATAAAATTAATGAAAACGCTGAAATTATAAGTAATTCCCACCACGCCGCCGAACCTTCCGATGTCCCGGTCGGTTTTTACGGTTTCAATGGAAAACAAAATTTTCCCGGCGCGGTCTTTATAAGGTCCTACAAAATAAAAACTACCTTCAGGCATATTGTTAAGGCTTTTAAAAAGCTTATTTTCCTGCTCCGATACTATTTCATCGTCCCGTCCTTCTTTCCTTGCGTCAATTCTTTCGTTCCCATAAATATCCTTGAAACATACACACTCATATTCCTTATTGTTCTTGATATAGTTCAGGAATATATTTTTTACTTTTTTGCCATAAATGATTTTTTCGGCCTCCGAGGACATAATATAATCATCCAGGACCGGATTCTCCGATAAAAGCCCGAGTTCCTCCAGTAAATTACTTTTTACATATTCAAAATTATTTTCCAGGGACAGATATTTTTGCTGGATACTCTCGTTAACATGCTCCCGGACAATTTTCCTGTTAAAAAAGAAAAATATGATTGTTAACGAAGCGTTAACAAACACGACGAGGCCGAGAAACAATATAATCAATTGGGTGAAAATTGATAGATTTTTTAATTTTGTTTTCATTTAATCAAATGACCGGGTCATTTTCCAACAAACTCTTCAATCCCCATTTTCCCGTCCAGGGTAATTTTCAGCGCCTCCGCCCTTTTCACGTTTACCATTAATTTGCCTCTTCCCGGCGCGCGGCACGGGTATGTTGAAGGAGAAGTTCCATTACTTAATATATCATTGACAATAACAACCGCCTCATAACCCTGGTTATATCCGGAATCGTCGGCACAGCATAACATGCCCTCCCTGACAAACTGCGACTGGTTTACGGCTTCGGGGACATCCACATTTTTTAAATACCACCCGGCCGCTTCGGAAGGCGTCACATAATTGCCTTTTTCATCTTTCAAAGAAGAATACTGCGCGATAAAAAAAGCGTCGGGTTTGCCTTTCACAGCCATAATTTTATCTTTAAACTGGCCAAAATCCCCGGTTATAATTGTTTCAACCAGTTCCAGCGGTATCTTCTTTTCCCGCGCCAGGTACTCCACCTCTTTTATATGAGACCTCGAAGTGGAACTGTCATCTCCAACAAGCGCGAAGGTTTTTATGCCTGGTTTGACGGTTTTCAAAAATTCCAGGCTTTCCTTATAATATCCCGCCTGGTAAACACCGGTAACATTATGGCCGGGGTTTTTTTCACTGTCCACAAGCCCGTATTTGACAGGGGTGTTATTTACCCCCCAGAAAACAACAGGGATCTTTGTGTCCAGAAACTGGCCGCCGATATATTCCGCCGCGGGGTCGTCTCCCAAAAGGATTATGTCCGGTTTGAATTCATCCGCGATTTTGGTTATTTCCACTGTAACTCCTGCCATCTCGGGTTTACTTTTTTTCCGCTTTGTATCCATCCATAATTTTCGGACTATTGCCCTTGACGTTTCCACGTAATCGTTTTTTGTGTATTCCTCCGCCTGTTCTTTATTGTCAAAATACCCGAATTTTACCATCGCATCGCAAAGACCCGCATTTGTGTCCTGCGA
The DNA here is from genome assembly GCA_040754625.1 of bacterium. Lineage (NCBI taxonomy): Bacteria > bacterium. The sequence goes on from JBFMCF010000033.1 coordinate 72,442, forward strand.
CCAGAGGTAATCCCTGTGGTAACTGCTTACAACAAGTATCTTCTTTTTTACTGTTGTTTCTTTTGACTCAGCAGGCCCGGCGTAACTTGCCTGCGCAAAATAAATCCCAAAAAACAAACAAGATAAAATCCTCGCAATTTTCATTTTTATGTCCCCTTTTTTATTTTTTCAATGTTTCTTAGCGTTTTTCAGGCTTATTCCTTTTCCTGCGCGTTAATCCAATCCTGCATTTCACTCACGGAAACATACATCGTGTCAAAACCTTCTTCAAACCTGTCAATTTGAAGTTCCGCCAAAATTTTCTTGCCTTCCATATCTTCATGTATGGTTAAAAATAAACCGCGGAGTTTTTCTTCCAGTTCAGGCTTAATGGATGGATTTACAACTACAGGAGGAATTCCATAAGGGGGAGATTTTTCGATAACTTTGGTTTTTGAGGTAATTTCCGAGCCTGCGTTCTTCATAAAATCCCAGATAAGCCCGTCCACCGCGCAGCCGTCGGTTAAATTATTCGCGACCGCTTCCATGGATTTATCATGGCTGTAGGTATAAAATGTCTCTTTAAAAAAAGACTTTGGGGTTTCATTCATTTTCGCGAGCATATATTTCGGAACAAGAAAACCCGTGTTTGAATGCGGGTCCACAAAGGCGAATTTTTTCCCTCTTAATTCTTTAAAGGATTTGACAGGGCTTTCAATGTTAACAAGGATATATGAACGGTAAACTTTTTCTCCGCGGACGACCGGGACAGCCAGCAATTTCATCCCGAACTTTTTACGGCCTTCAACATACGGGCCGGAACACACAAATGCCACATCCAATTCATTATGTTCCAGTAACTCATTGATTTCGCTGTATGTCTGGCGCTGGACAATTTCTGTGGAAAATCCTGCTTTTCTGCCGACCAAAGTCAACAAATCATCATAATATTCGCGTGTCGATTTCGGCGAAAGCATCGCCGCCACCGCGGCGCGTAAAACAGGCCTCGTTTTGTCGATTTCGCCTGCTTTTAAGGTTTCTTTCTTAACCGGGAAATCTGTTTTTTTTCCTAAAAAAATAACCGCCAGGAATATTAAAACAAATACACCTGCGGTTAAAATTATCTTTTTTTTATTAATCATAAAATTCCCCCTTTATCATATACATGCCATTGTATTATTATCGTAAAATGTTATGTTTCACTTAATAAAAGATCTTCACGCGAAAATCCATAAGGGGAGTTAGAATTTTACGAATTTTGTTATTAAAATCCCGGTTTCATAAAGCAGGTAGAGCGGTACCGCGAAAATGAACATGCTTAAAACATCGCCAGGGGTTATCAGCGCGGAAATCAATAGGACTGAAATAACCGCGTATTTTCTCTTTCTTATCAGCGTAAACGTGGAAATAATTCCCATTTCGGCAAGGAAATACACAAATACCGGCCATTCAAATATTAATCCGAAAGCAAAACCAATTGATAAAATAAAGGTTAGATAATCATCCACCCCTAATTTTGGAGATAAATTAATCTCACTTCCAAATTTGAGTAAAAATTTTATCAAAAACGGGATACCGGTAACATATGAAAAAATAACGCCCGATATAAAAAAAAGGCTGGAAAAAAACACAAATGGCAGTATTAATTTCCGTTCATTTTCGTATAATCCGGGGGAGATAAACATCCATATTTCATAAAAAATTAAGGGGCTTGCAATGACCAGCCCGGAAAAAAACGATATCTTAAAATAAATAAGGAATCCTTCATGCGGGCTGAAATAAACCAATTTTTCAGGCAATCCCCCGGCCTTTTTCAGGATTCCAAGAATATCACCGCTGTAAAATGATGAAACAGCGGTAAAAAAAATTACCGCCCCGAGCGACCATAAAAGGCGGTTACGGAGTTCCGACAGGTGTTCATAAACCGAAAATGTATTTTCACCTTGTTTACCTGCCCCGTTAGAAAATTCAGGTAATTCAGTTAATTCAGCCGGAGATGTATTTTCTTCCGTCACGTTAAATAATTTTCTATTGGGGTCTGTTTTCGAGGATAACAGCGGCATAACTAATTATTGCCTTTTTTTTAGGTGGAAAAAGACAGTCTTCAGAAGTGGTAGCTTTAATGTTAATCTGACTTGAAGATAAATTTAATGTTTTACTGATATTTTTTTTAATTTCAGAAAAATAAGGCGTGAGTTTTGGCCGGTCGGCAATAATAACCGTATCAATATTAGCAATTTTGAAACCGGATTTTTTTATTTTATTGAATACTTCCTGTAACAAAACTAAACTGGAAATATTCTTATATCTTTTGTCTGTATTTGGAAAATGGATACCTATATCACCCAACCCCGCGGCACCTAAAAGGGCGTCACAAACTGCGTGCAAAAGGACATCCGCGTCGGAATGGCCTGATAGACCCATAGAAAAAGGGATTTCCACTCCGCCGAGAACAAGTTTTCTTCTCTTTTTTAATTCATGAATGTCATAGCCTAAACCGATTCTCATTTAAAAAACACTCGGACAACAATAAGTGAAGCTATTTGCCCAACCCAGAAAAGAAACATCCATTTAATAATTTCAGCCTTTAAATTTGCAAGGTCTTCTTTTGTAGCTAAAATATCGCTTTTATCTGCAAACTTCCTATCGACTTTAGCTTCAACATATTCTATTACACTTTTAGCTTCTTTATCTCCCAGTTTGCTCTTTAAAATTTCATATAATTCAATTTCCGTTAAGGGTGTTGTTTGAGACATAAAACTCCTTTTATACAATAATTATACAGTCTGACAAGATAATTGTCAAAGAATTATTTTATTCAGCGGATACTCGACAATCCCTTCCGCGCCCGCGCTCTTAAGCTTCAAAATAAGTTCCCTGACTTCATGCTCATTAATGATAATCTCTATCGCGATCCAGCCTTTTTCAGTTAAAGGCGAAATAGTCGGTTTTTTTAAAGCTGAGATTATATTAATTATTTCCGGGAGCTTTTTTTCCGGCAGGTTCATTTTTAACCCGACCATTCCTTCCGCCCTGAGCGCCCCTTTAAGAAGTGTAACAATATTTTCAATTTTTTGTTTTTTCCACGTGTCCTTCCACGCCTTTTTATTCGCAATAACCCTTGTTGTGGATTCAAGAATGGTTTCAACAATCCTTAAGTTATTCGCCCTGAGGGAATTCCCTGTTTCTGTCAATTCCGCAATCGCGTCAACAAGTTTTGGAGGTTTTACCTCTGTCGCTCCCCATGAGAATTCAACATCAGCCCTGACATTATTTTTCGCAAGATATTGTCTTGTCACTTCCACAAGTTCAGTCGCGATCCGTTTTCCCTCCAGGTCTTTAACAGTTTTTACAGGTGAATTATTCGGGACCGCCAGAACAAGCCGGACAGGACGAAGCCCTTCTTTTGCGTAAATTAATTCAGCCACTTCAACAACATCGGCTTTGGTTTCCGTTATCCAGTCTTTCCCTGTCAAGCCCATATCAAGGACTTCCTCTTCAATGTATCTCGGGATTTCCTGCGCGCGTATTAAAATCGCTTCAATTTCCTCATCGTCAATAGATGGGAAGTATGACCGTTCAGGACAATGTATTTTAAACCCCGCGTTCTTAAATATTTCAAATGTGGAATTTTTCAGGCTCCCCGCAGGCAAGCCCAGTTTTAATTTGTTCACCTCGCCCTTCCTTTCTCAATTTATAAATTATACACAAAATCCAGATACTTTTCCACAATAAAAAAGGGAGGGGAAATATTCCCCTCCCTTTCCAGTGCAACACATGCTTTTACTATATCACTGGGTCATAACTTCAATAGAAAGCGACCTGAAATCGAAATGCCCATTCCCGTCATCAACTTTGCAGTTAATATTAAACCATACCGACGGCTTGTCCCAGACACTCGCCTTGCTTATGTAAGGCGCCTGCCATTTTATATTTTGACCGTTCGGAGACGGGACAAACATACCGATAGGCAGACCTCCCATTTCAGGTATCGATTCCCAGTAATAAACCAATGGATCATTTTCCGCATCATACGCAAGCGCTGTTAAAGATATTTCCTCACCGGCCACTAAGCCATACTGTTTTGAGGCAGTAATAAAGAAGTTATACGGCGGAGTGTTATACCCTGAACTGGAATTCACATAAACAAAAATATGATATGATTCCTGAAAACCGCCTCTTGTATCTCTTGCTTCACAGGCAAATTCGTATGACTGCATCCCGGAAGTATTTGGCGCGATCCAATCGCAATTTTGAGCATCCGGTCCGGGATTGCTGAAATATCCTGCCACAGGACCTACCATTTTCCAGCGGTAAGTAATAGGATCATAATCAGGATCCATGGCATTGGCAAACAGCCGGACTACTCCACCGGGCCCGACAGTATTCATATCGGAATGAACATCTGTAAAAAACGGCGGCTGGTTCGGCATAGTCGGCGGCGGGACATAGCCTGACATCATAACATTAATAAATATTTCGGCCTTGTTTTCCGCGCCTTTTGAATCCCTTACTTTTACAGCAACATTTACGCCTGTCCCATAGCCCGGAGCGGTCCATCTGATTGACCTGCCGCCTGGCTCAGGATACCATGCCCCCTGGCTGACAAACCAGTCAAAAACCAAGGGATCATTGTCAGGGTCTCCCGCATCAGCCCTGATAGTTATCATTTCATTTGTGGTTACACTCATCCTGTCTGCAATAATAGTAACCCACGGCGGAGTATTATAATTGCCACCTGTCCCTCCCCCTGTCGGCGGCGGCGGTGGTATATAAGTTCCCGTTCCCGTCACTGTTACTGTTCCTGTTGTGGGGCCTGTCCCCGGGTCATCGCCTTGCGGAATACAATTCGGCCCCCCGCAGATAAAAAACACAAGCACCAGGCCTAAGCCTATAAATGTTTTAAATATCCTGTTTCTAAACATACGCACCTCCTCCTTTCATTTTTTTATTATTTATTTGTAAAGTTATATTTAAACCCTCCTCCGAACCTTTACATTAATTTATATATGCCAAAAATAATAAATTGTCTATAAGCGGTTTCATAAGTTTTTAATGTATCACCTTTCTTAAATATTCAATGTAATCAAATCCGGGGCTTTGCTCAATTGTATGACAATTTATACAGATATGCCTGCTGACGCCAGCCGGCTCCTTTTGAATTTTGTCGTGATTTGTAAATATTTTGTGGCATTGCTCGCATTGCACGCCTGTCTCCCCTTCCAGATTATAACCAAGTGTATGGCAGGATAAACAGCCGAGCACCCTGTCTTTCCCTTCTTTTTTTAAACTCTCAAGCGCCCTGGCGTGCCTCGTGGTTTCCCATTGATTATATTCTTTTTCATGGCAGCCTTTGCAATAAACACTGCCGAGATGCTTATTATTGACCTGGAGCCTTTTTAATTGCCTGTCCGCTGATTTTTCCTCACATTCATCAATCATCTTCTGGATTTCCGGGTCATTTTTCACCGAAGTATCCAGCGTGTATAATTTATTCGACGGGCGAAAATCCGGTTCTTTTGACAAGGTAATTTTTCCTATATAATGGCCTTTGGTACCGGCCTGTACCAAAATAGTATTTTTTATTTTTAACGGTTCTTCATTCGGTTTAAAATCAAAACCGCCTATAATAAGATTAATTCCATCTACGTTTCCCGCAAGTTTAATGTTCTCTTCAAAAGACAATCTGCTTAGAACTACAATAAAATCGACTTTTTCTTTTAATTCTTTAATATTTTTTTTTAAAACATCTATTGGATCCAAAATAAAAATACCCAAGTCATTTAAATCGGACATATTTTTGTCCGGGGAAATAATATTATTTAAATTTTTTCCCATTATTCCAAAAATTCCCGCTTTTACGTCTTTTTTCTCAATTATAACTAAATTTCTGAAAATAGGGTTTTGGTCCCGCGTGGAAACAATATTGCTGGAAATAAACGGTAGTATTCCAGATTTTTCTTTCAGAAATTCAATACCGGAATTGAGTTCATTCGCGCCGATATTTACAGCATCGTAGTTAAAATGCCTGTATATATCCAAAACCGCCCGGTTTTTCTCTTCTTCATTAATATGAGAAAATAAATCGCCGGCGTCAAGCAGGAGAGAACCATGGACATCCCGCCTTATCTCTTTGAGGACTGTCCCCCTGCGGTTTAATCCTCCATAGGGGGCTCCGGGACAACTGCACGGCTGTAAAAACCCATACGTATTATTTGTATAAATAATTTCAATTTCCCTGCAATAATATTTATTTAAAAATACAAAATTGAATAACATAAGAATAAATAAGCTTAATTTATAAAAACGCATATGATATTTTTATCGGTAAATTCAAAAAAATTAATAAGTATTTTTGTTAAAAAATCTATTTGTAAAAATTAAATTTAGGAGTATCATATAAAATGATTCAAACCGTTAGAACAGTTTAAACTGTTTGAACCGTTTAAACAAATTTTTTAACTTTGGAGGACATAATGACCAATATTGACAAATTATCCAGTGTGCTTAATGGAAAAATCCCCGGGAAACCAGGGACGGGTTTAACACCGGGCATTTCCTTAACAGATAAAAATAACCATGAGTTTTTTAAACAACTGCTTAAAGAGATTGAAGAGTTAAAAAATGAATTCGCAAACAGTATTTCCGCCCAAAAAAAAATATCAGACCTTGGAGTAAAACTCACTTCTGAGAAAAATATAAAAGAAATTTCCAAAACGATACTGGATTGCGCTATGACCCTGACCAAAACACCCGCCGGGAGTATCAGCCTGTATGATGAAAAAGAAAACACGCTTAACCTTGTTTCCGCAAAAGGTTTTAGCTCCGAATTTTCAGAGGTAAAAAAATACCCTGTCCGGCCTGGCGGGATGACCGAACATATCTTGAAGCAAAAAGAGCCGATTGTGGTAAACAATATTGCCAGCCAGCCTTCTTTTAACAACCCGATGATGTTGAAAGAAAAAGTAAGCTCACTGATTGCCCAGACTTTATTTTGCGAAGAAAAAATTGTAGGGATCCTGTATGTGGACGATTTTGTACCAAGGAATTTCCTGCCGGAACAAATTGCCCAGCTTTCTCTTTTGGCCATGCAGGCCGCGTTCGGCATAGAAAAAATCAAACTGCTCACACAATTAGAAAAGAAAAACCATGAATTAATAAAAACCACCGAATATATGAAAGCCATACTCGATAATTCCGCGGACATGATTATTACCACAAATTCAAACGCGGAGATAGTCGAGTTTAATCCCGCGGGCGAGCGAATGCTCGGGTATAAAAAAGAAGAAGTGTGCGGAACATCTGTTGAAAAATTCTACCGCCATGCCGAGGAAAGACGAAAGATCCTCGAGAAACTTCAAAAAAAGGAGCAGGTCGCAAATTATGAAACAAAATTGTGGACAAAAGGAAAAAAACTGCTGGACATATCTTTAAGCCTTTCCCAGTTGAAAGATAAAGAAGGCTGTGTTATCGGTACCGTGGGCATCAGCAAAGATATCAGCAAACAAAAACAGCTTGAAAAAAAATTAAGGGAAACAAACAAGCAGCTGGAACAGAAGATAAAAGAAGTCCAGAAGATAGACCAGATGAAATCCGATTTTTTATCCGTTGTTTCACATGAATTGAGGACCCCCTTGACCTCTATCCTCGGTTTCGCGAAGATGATTCAAAGAAGGTTTATCAAAGAGATTATCCCTGCCATGAATACTCAAGAAGCGAAAATTTCCGAATCCGTTGATAAAATCCAGGAAAATCTTAAAATTATCACTTCGGAGGGAGAACGGCTGGCACGCCTTATTAATAATGTCCTGGACCTTGCAAAAATAGAAGCGGGGAAAATGGAATGGAAGATTGAACCGTCCAGAATAGAGGACATATGTAAAACAGCAATGTATGCGGTTTCTTCACTCGCGGACCATAAAAAACTTGCCATAAAATTTGACGCTGATGAGAACCTCCCGATGGTAAATGTCGATAAAGACAGGTTAATCCAGGTAGTTACTAATCTTTTCAGCAATGCCATCAAATTTACAAATACCGGCGCGGTTACCTGCACCATCAGAAAAACAGCGGATAAAATAGAGATTTGCATAAAAGACACCGGTATAGGCATAAGGCCTGAAGATATTGGAAAAGTTTTTGAAAAATTCAAACAAGTCGGGGAAGGAGACACTGTAAGCGATAAACCCAAGGGAACGGGCCTGGGGCTTACCATATGCAAAGAAATAATCGAGGCGCTTGGCGGCAAGATCTGGGTCGAAAGTGTTTTTACAAAAGGCAGTTCTTTTATATTTACACTGCCGGCACTCATAGAAACCGCCCCGTCCAAAGCAAAAGACACATCCCTGGAATATGCTCCTATAACAATAAGTAAATTTATTGACAAAATCAGCAGGAAAGAAAAAGGCCATCTTATCCTGATTGTTGATGACGAGACACATATCAGAAACCTGTTAAGACAGGAGCTCGAGGATGAAGGCTACAAGGTCCTGGAGGCAGTAAACGGCAACGAAGCGCTTCTTACGGCCCGTAAGGAAAAACCTGACCTTATAATCTGCGATATATTAATGCCCGGGTTAAACGGTTTTGATGTCCTTACTCTTCTTAAAACAGATGAAAACACTTCTGACATTCCCATACTTATCCATTCAATATACGAGGACAAGGAAAAAGGGTATAAACTCGGTGCGGACGAATATATTACCAAATCAGTCAATACTGAAAAATTAATAAAATCTGTTTCCGATCTTTTGTCAGGGAAAGGTAAAAAAACACGGAATAAAAAGGTCCTTCTTATTGAAGAAGATAAAGCGATTTCCAATGCCGTCCATGATGTCTTGAAATCAAAAGGTTACCAGGTCATATCCGCTTACACAAGTAAAGAGGGACTCGAAAAGGTAAAAATCGAAAGCCCTGATTTAATTATAATTGACGATTTAATCTCCAAATCCAATGATTATGAAATCTTAAAAACCCTGAAATCATTCAAGGAGACAGAGAAATCAAATATAGTTATTCTTACTAGAGACAAATAGCGCTCTGCTAAATTAATTTTTAGTAGAGTTATGGTGGTCTGAATTTTTCGGCTAAGGTTCAAGCTTAAGTATCTGTAGCTCAATTTCGCAGTGATATGCGCCCCCCATCCCCCATTCCGATAGTAATCGGAACGGGGTGTATCTCCGCATATCATCTGCTCATTTCGCACAGATACTAAATCTTGTCCCTTTAATGCCGTAAAATCCAAACCACCATAACTCTTATGCGAGTCTATTAATAATTAATTTAACAATGCAATAGTTTTAAGAACTTTATCATGGAAACAAAAACACCCGTAAAGGAAAAATTTAACCTGAAACGGCTGCTTCAGGATGAAAAAGAAAATATAGCCATTCTTTTAAAAGAAACTGCCAAATTGCTTTCTTTTGAAAGCGAGATATCTTTATATGATAATGAAATACACCTTGCCGCTTCTACCTCAATAGAGCCTTCAAAATTTAATGTAGCTCTGGATTTTTTATCCGATCAGGCCGATCATTTTGAAAATGATACCGGATTAATTTTTAAATTTAAATACCGGGAAAATCCGCTTGGATTTATTTTTATCCGGAAAGATTCTTTCCCGAAAGAAAAAATATTAAATCTTTCCGCCGCGATTAAAAATCTTTTAAATGAAATTATTAAATTAAAAGTTGAAAAGAAAGAATTATTGCAGGAAATTCTCAGTAATTACAGGGAAATAAATTTATTGTATAAATTCGGCGGGAACATCAGCGCTCACCTCGACCTTGATGATGTCCTGAAAAATGTCCTGATAGAAAGCAGGAATATCATACCCGCGGATACTTACGCCATCCAGCTCCTTGATAAAAAAACAAACATATTGCAGACAAAGGCCTTCCTGGGAAATCCATGCCCGTCTTCCGGCCAGGCGCACCCGGATAAAATAATTGCCCGCATGGTAGTGAAAACCGGGACACCCCAGATCGTTAACGATATAAAAGAAAAACAAAAAATCAAAGGCTGTCAATGCGGCATAAATTCAATAATAGGTATTCCCTTAAAAACAAAAGAAGAAGTTTATGGAGTAATAATTTTAAGTTCGGGCAGGCAAAATCATTTTACGGCGCGCGACGAAAAGCTTTTATTCAGCCTTGCCACACAAGCGGCTATCGCAATAGAAAATTATTATCTTGAAAAAATCAACTGGGGAAATAAACGGCAATTGGCCCTTAAAACAATAGTAAACGAGGAACAGGAAAAAGAATACAAAGATTATGTCAGCCTGTCGTTCCAGACTCCGGCATTTACAAGTAAAATACCGGAGGACCCTGTCCCGTATCTTATTTGCGGCGAATACGGCGTCGGCAAAAAACTCCTGGCACGGGACATCCACCGTAAAAGCAAAAGGGTCCAAGGCCCCTTTATCCCTGTTGACTGCGCAATCTTTTCTTCATCGCCGCTGAGCCACAAGCTTCTTTTTGGATCAAACACAGGCTATAAACAAAAAAAATCGGAAGTTGATTTCAGCTACCTGGAACTCGCGGAAGGCGGGACGCTTTTCCTGCAGAATGTGGACAGGCTCCCGAAGGAACTTGGAGAAAAATTATGCGAATTCATTAATTCTAAAGATATAAGAATCGCCGCAGAAACATCCATATCCCTGGATAAAAAAGTTGAAAAAGGCGAATTCGACCTCAGGCTTTTCAAAATTCTAAGTCTGAACACCATATTTATATCCCCTTTAAGAGAAAGGAAAAAAGACATTATTAAATTAACTGAATATTTCATAAAAAAATATTCAGCGTATCTTGGCAAAAACATAGAAGGCGTGGACAGCAAAGGTTATGAAAAACTCTTGAATTACCATTACCAGCTCGGCAATATAAAGGAATTAAAACAGATAATAGAACGCGCGTGCATTTTAACAGAAACAAATATTATCCCAAGCGAGTACATATTCCTGGGCCTGCCCGCCGCCCAGACTAAATTTTGTTTTAATCTTCTTAACATTAAACCTTTCAATTACCTTGTTAAAAAAGGGTTTTTCCCGCGTCCATTTGTTTATATAAGTTCCCTTTTTGTCCTTATGATTTATTACTTTGCTTTTTTCCCAAAGAATAAATTTACTGAAAATCCCGGGACATTTTTCGCGTGGTCGCTCTGGTGGCCGTTTTTTATATTTTCATTTTTCTTTTTCGCAAGGCTTTGGTGCAGTATCTGTCCTATCAATGAATATGGAATTTTTTTAAGAAAAGTGAAACATTTCAATTTGCAAATACCTTCTTTTATCAAAAACAATACTCATTATTTTATAATAATCGGGTTTTTATTGATTATCTGGGTCGAAGAAGTTTTTGTTATGCGATATTCAGCGTTCCGCACAGGACTTATCATGGGAACAATATTTTCAATTGCGGCCCTGACAAACATACTTTTCCCCAGGCATACCTACTGCCGCTATATCTGCCCCCTTGGGTGGGCTGCCGGGATGTTTTCATTTTTTTCGGTTATTGAATTAAGGTCAAATCCCAATATTTGCGCCAATAAATGTAAAACCCACGATTGCTTCAAAGGCAGCGAAAAAATTGAAGGATGCCCCATGTTTCTTCATCCTCAATTCATCGATACCAATCTCCTGTGCAAACTCTGCTTACGCTGTGTCCGCTTATGCCCAAACGATTCCCCGCAGTTAAACCTCAGACTTCCCGGCTGGGACATCGCATCTTGCGAAAACCTCGGGCATAAAACATCGCTGTTAATCGCTGTTTTGCTTAGTGTTCCTTACGCAATTATAATCTCTGAATCAAAAAGGTTTCAGCATTACTATTCCTTTTTTAATTTTACAGTTTTCTTCTGGACACTTCCGGTTATAATGGGGCTTATAATCTGGATTACAAATTACATTTTCCTCGGGCCCGGCAGAAAAAATAATTTTCATAATTTTTTAAACATTTTAAATACATATATTCCCCTGGCCCTGGCGGCAAATGTAAGCCTCCAATTAAAATATATTCCAATTGTTCCGAAAGTAAACATTGACGCCAATCTTTTAGGTACCGAAAAAATTTTTTCCTTTTCTCTTCTTAATCTTTCCCAGACAGTGATTCTTTTATCAGGGCTTGTTTTTTCTTTTTTCCTGATGTATACCCGGGCGCACCGCTTTAAAGAAAAACAGCAATTCTTTTATTATATAGGCCACCAGCTAATTATGTTCTCTTATTGCTTGTCATTTTTAAATTTTATGTTATACTAATTATCCGCGTGAGGGAGCTTTTAAGAGCCTGTAACAAAATTATGTTCGTTTACGAAAACGTGTATTTTGGAGCGAGACAAGAAGGATGAGCAAAAAGCGCAGAAGCGTAGCCACGGTGCTACGTTGAGCACTTTTTGCGAAATTCGACGCAGTCACAGCCCAAAAGATACGTTTGCAGTAGAAGATAATTGTGTTACAGGCTCTATAGAAAGGTCATATTAATGGGAAACAAAAAAACTATTTTAATTGTTGACGACGAACCCTATATCCGGTCTTTGCTGGAAGAAACTCTTGAAGAAATAGGCGATAAAGGGGTTGATATATTTATCGCGGAAAACGGGGAAAAAGGACTGGAACTGGCACTGGCCCAAAAACCAAACCTGATTTTTCTCGATGTAATGATGCCGAGGATGAACGGTTATGAAATGTGCGAGGCCCTCAAGAAAAAACATAATCTCATGGATGTCCATGTCATAATGCTTACAGCCAAAGGCCAGGAAATCGACCGCCAGAAAGGGGTGGATTGCGGCGCAAACGAATATATCACCAAACCTTTTGACCCTGACGAAATTGTGGCGAAAACAAACAAGATACTGGGGCTTTAATAATTAGGCCTGACAGAACTTTGACACCTCGAAAATAAATTTCTTTATTTGATAAGTAATTAGCTGATTTCAGGCAGACGTAGGCACTACGTTTTCTTTTAGGGAAGAAATAATTTTGGGCGGGATTGCGCAGCCTG
>JBFMCF010000034.1 GCA_040754625.1 bacterium
TCTTAGCTCGCTTAATAAAACTCCGAATTCACGAAGTTTTATTGCTCGGTATAATTTACAATATTCATCGAGGCCTCCAACTCGGCCTCTTGATTTATTTCTATTTGAGGATTTCAACAGAACCATTATAATTATTAAAGTTAATTTGTAATTAGTCCCGATGTTCTTTGGAATCCCGAACCTCGATTTCATCGAGGCATCGGGATAGTTTGGGAAAATTTTTGCAAAGCAAAAATTTTGGGGGCTGTAGCTCAGTTGGGAGAGCGCCTCGTTCGCAACGAGGAGGCCGTCGGTTCGATCCCGATCAGCTCCACCATCCGCCATAGGCGGAAGAGCAATCGAAAATTAAAAATCGAGATTTGATCAGAAAGGTTTTCGATTGCGGTCAACTTTAGATTATCGATTTTCAAAATATGAAAAAGATTTTACTGCTTTTTATTTTTTTAACTTTACTTACAAACACCAGACACGGGCAAACATTTCCAACTACTATTTTCGGAAAAATTATCGATACAGAAGGCGAATATGTATTCATTGAGACAGATAAAGACAAAGAAATCGTACTGGGTATGATTTTTGGCGTATATAACCCGGGAAATGAGGCGATTGGGGTATGTGAAATTAGTAAAATCATAAAAAAAGGGAATTATATTGCCCGTATTTTGACCCAGACAGACGAAATAAAAAAAGGCTACAATGTACTGGCGGATATTGAGAGGGAATACAAACTAAGAGAAAAAATAAAAGATTTAAAGGCCACCAGTTATTATCTTGATTCGTATAAGAAATTTGAAGACTCAGTAAATAAACCTAATGATATGACAACCCCTGACATCCCGCTGATTAAAGACAAAATCCTGCGTAAAATATTCTGCCAGTCAATGCAATATCTCGGGATACAAATTTCCAAATTTTCTAACCCTTTTATTATAGAAGAAGAAATTATACCTCTGAATATCTACAGGGATATCTTAGACGAATCCAGCAAATTAAAAATTGACAGCATAAATAACAAGGTTAATATTGAAAGTACCATTAACATCGGAAAGCTGAAAAGACGCCTGCAAAACAGGGGATATACATTTAAGCCAAAAATTGTGCGTCTTGTTTTCTCAAATGAAGACGATTCTGAGATTATTAAACAAGTTATTGATAAAATGTTAAGATACTCAAATTTTATTGCGAAGGACACCGAGGACATCAGGGACATTACAAGCCCTGTTTCATGTATTATATACTCTACACCAAAAACTTTTGCCGATGAAATAAATACCTTTGATTTTGAAGATATCGGCATTTCAACTTCGAAGATTTATGAAGACACGATAGAATTAAAAATATGGTAACAAAAAACAGAAGACAGAACACAAAAAACAGAATTATCCCGCTATTGTTAATCAGTTACTGTCTGCTGTTTTTTGTTATCCCAATTACTTCTCTCTATGCCTCCGAATGGTATCAAACATTGGAAAATGATTTTATAGAAGGCCTGAGGGACAACATAGATATCCAGACCAATCCTGATCAAATCCAGCTTGAAATCAAAAACACAGAAAAAAAAGTATTTAACGTATTATCCAGTAAAAACAGGACGACTATCCAGTTTTTTCCAAGCGAATATACAAAAAGTTTTGACCAGGGACCAGGGCAATTTATTTTTGTCAATGACGGCATAACTGATTCCGGATTTAACAAAAATTTCGGTTATCAGTTAAGCTCTTATCTTTCTGACGATCTTTCTTCTTATTCAAATCCATTCCCGCAGGATTTTTTATTTAAATTCCCGGCAAAACAGTCAATCTCCACATTCGTGCTGTATAACGGACCAGGCAGTGATGCTGGCGGGGTGGATTCGGAAATTAACAGCTTCCGGTTATATTACAACAACGATATTGTCATGCCTGAAGACATACTTTCTATTGAAGATGACGGGGGAGGCTGGTGTTTTAAAGGCGCATCAGGAGATAATATTATTTTTCAGCCGCTTTCTCCAAAAAATATTTTTGGCGACAATCCCTTTGTTTCAAAACAGCAAAAAGAAGAATTCTCCCGCGATACATGGATACAATCCAAAGACATGGAATTTAACCTCAACAGGGAAAATCCCAAATGGATTAAAATATATTTTAAAAAGCCTATAGATATATCAAGCATATTTATAATGAGTGACGACGGGGCCAATGTCGATAACCTGGAAACAGATATATTCAATATGGAAATTATTGTTCATTCCGATTCGTATGGAAACGAATCAATATATGATAACAGCAATAATAAAATTGTTCAAAATGACTACTCAAAAGGTTTCTGGAAAGTATTCAACCCTATACCGGCAAAAGCAGTTACCATTAAATTCCATAATTCAAAATATATAGAATGGCAAAAATTGCTTATTTTTAAATCGCAATGGAAAGAAATATTATCCGCTAATGCCGAGGCTAAAAACCAGGATTATTCGCCGCAGGTATTTACTTTTAACGCCACTGAACCGTTTCAATATCTTAGATTGTCAGTTGAAAGCAATCACGGCAACAAACGATGGCTGTCTTTTGGAGAAATAGAGGCATATTCCATCCTTCCCAAAAATATTGCGTCTTCAAAAAACGGAAGAGCTAAAATAATATATACCACCCGCGGTGAAAGAAAAGATACACCCATGTCTATACTCAATAATGCGAAAATAACATACCGTGAAGGCTTTAATTTTGGTTTAGAACATCCTAATATAAAACAATACGCGGTCCTGGACCTCGGCGGAAGAAAAACATTTAACCAGATTGCGCACTGGAATTGCGGGCAATATGGAGCGCGTTCCGTGACTATTTATTCAAGTATAGATTTAGAAAACTGGGACAAAATCGGGTTATATGAAAACCTGAATTTAACCAGGCCGCAAACTGTTAATAAAGATATTTTCAATTTTGAACCTGTCTCTGCACGCTACTTAAAATTTGAATATAACCCAAAAAGCTGGAATTCCTATACCCTGCGAATAAGTGAATATGAAGTTTTTTCAAGCCCGGTAGAATATTTTCCATCAGGTTTATATGTCTCGCCTGTTTTAAACTGCAAACAGCCTGTAAAACTGGAATCAATTTCGTTTAATCAAGAACCTGAAGGAGATATTCCTCCAAACACATCCATTGAACTTACAGTAAAGTCGGGGACCAATAATAACTTATCAGGAACCAAAGCGATAAATACATGGAAATTTGAGAATAATAATATCCCTAAAAGCATCGATTTACCCGGTAATCATACAGGCAACCAGTATTTTCAATATCTTGTAAAACTAAACACGGGTATTTCTTACCTTACCCCGGTATTCAGCGATTTAAACCTTGTCCATAAAACCCCTTCCGAACTTTATTCCGATGCGAGCTATTTTTATGATATTGAAAAATACGAAGAGGCTTTAAAAAACATAAATATTCTTAATGAAAACTTCTCCACCCAGACGTGGATAGACAAAGCCACAGTTGATTTAAAAACCGCCATTCTTCTGAAAATCGATGAAAAATCCCAAACTCTTTTTAATAAAGGGATACAATCGGCCAAAGAAAATAACCTGGAAATGGCACTAAGAATACTGCAAACAATTCTCATCCAATACCCTTCCAATAGTTTTAATGATAAGATAAAAAACCAAATTGAAGAGTTTGAGGCCCAGAAACAATACTATGAATTGATGGCCTCCTTTGAAAAAGACCCTGAAAACACAAGTGTAAAATTAAAAATCCTCTCAAATAATTTTATTAAAACCAGGTGGGGACAAATGGCCAGGGAAAAAGCTGAAGAATTTTTTGAAAAAAATATCAAAGTTTTATATGAACAGGGCATTGATCTTTTTAACAATAAAAAATTTATTGCGGCAAAAGGGATTTTTGAAAAACTAATTGAAAAATATCCTGCCAGTTCTTATATCCAGAAAGCTGAAATCCAGATACAGCTTTGTAATGATAAAATTCAGGAAGATATGTTCTTTAAGGCATCATCTTTATATAAAGAAGGCAATCTGGAAGAAGCCGAAGAGATACTTTTTGAAATAATTCAAATTAATCCCGAATCGGAATGGACCAGAAAACTGCAAAGCATGATAGAAAAAAAATAAATTTATGCCTTCTCCTTATATTAAATCAATACACCGGTTATTTCTTAAAAATCTCGCGGTTAAAAAAAATGAAAATATTCTGATATTCACAGACACCGATACAGGGGCGAATGATTATCCGCCCCTGCATTATAAAATTGCGAAATTAATCGCGGCTGAGGGTAAAAAATTTGCTAACATAATTTTCCATGCTTACCCTTCAACCGGATCGCATGGGGCAGAACCGCCAATCACCCTCTGGCAACTGGCATTTGGCAAGGAAATAATTAATGAATTTAGGAAACAAAAAATTCTCAGGCCGCTGCTAAATAAAACGGCTACAGAAAAACAAATAAAGATGGCACACGCAATAGTAGGGGCACAAAATCTTGTGCCCTTACATTCAAAAATCAACGCCGTTATCGCTCTCGCATGGTTTTCAACTACCCATACAAATTTCAGAAAACTCCTGACTCAATCATTCGGCATCCGCTATGCCAGCATGCCTCTTTTTGATGTTAAAATGCTTGCCGGGCCGATGAATGTAGATGTTAAAAAACTGTCCCGGGAAACTATTCTTCTGGCAAGATATTTAAGCAACGCGCATACGGCTGAGATTACCACTCCCGACGGGACAAACCTTCACTTCAGTTTAAAAGGAAGACAAGGGCATGCGGACACGGGTGTTTTAACAAAAGACGGCTCAATGAGCAACCTGCCCTGCGGCGAGGCATACATCGCGCCTGTTGAGGGAACAGCAAAAGGAAAACTTGTTGCCAGATTCAGCCAAACAAGAACTTTAAAAGAGCCTTTGATATTTGAAATTAAAGAAGGACATGTGAAAAAAATTTCGGGTGAGGAAAAAGACAAAAAAAGGCTGGAACAGGTATTTAAAAAATACCCGAAAGCGTGTGTTTTAGCTGAGTTTGGCATAGGGACCAACAAAAAGGCAAAGCGGCCGGACAACATATTAGAAGCAGAAAAAATCCTTGGCACCATTCATATTGCTTTTGGAGATAACTCAACATTCGGCGGCGTAAATAAAGTCCCGTTTCATGAAGATTTTGTAATCTTTAAACCAACGGTAAAACTGTATTTTCGCGGAAAAAAACCTTCCATCCTCATCAAACGGGGTAAAACTATAATAGAGTAACCAGTGTTCTGTAAATTAATTTAACAGTGTTTTGGCGACGTTATAATTTATATCTGGTCGCGAATTTCAAGATATCTTTCTTTACCTAATACCCCGAATTTTTTATCAGGAAAAGCTTTTAGAGAAAGCGTCAGCCAGAATTCTACTTCTTCCGGGACCCCGATTTTTTCCACTTGTTTTCTTATTGAAAACTCTGCTTCCCAGCAATGAAGATCCCGTTTTAGGGCAATTTTATATTTCTCAAGTTTAAAATCTTTTAAACGCGGAACATAAATATCATCGTTCCGGAAACTGCCGAGACAACTGCCTTCCCAATAACGGGTCAAAGGAACCCTTACAAGTGAATCTAATGTTGCAAAACTGTTTAAAGGGTAAAAATAGGTTAAATTATGCCTGTATGTAAAATCAAAATATGTATTTGGCGCGTAATGAAGAGTGCTTTCAATTGATTTCAATTTGCCTTTTTTTAATTTTTGCACGTTGACGGGATAAGTTATATCCGTACTGTCACAATAAATATCATACCTGATGTTCGAGACAAGATCAAAATAATCTTTTGGCCTCGAAGTTAAACTGATATTTAAATCGCTGAATTTCGATTTCCTGTTTTCAACCGGTTCTTTTTCTTCCTTAATAATTATCTTTTGCACAGCTGTGTCATAATAAGATTCATTTTTTCTTCGTATATCATAACTTATACTTGTGGTAATTGTCATCCTGTATAAAATAGTCCTTGAATCAAACGGAGAGTTCAGTCCAAGTGAGGCAGTAAAAGAATTTCTTTCTATTCCTTTATACGGGTCTTCATCAAGGTCCTGCCATTTTCGTTTATAATCATGCGTGTTCTGCCATGTAATATAATCTGTTATCCTTGTAGAAAGTGTATTTTGTGTATCAAAACTGCTTACCCTGCGGTCGTCAAAATCTGTCGTGGTTTTTTTGTCGCGCCAGTCTTCATTATATCCAACAGCCGGCATGAAAGAAATATTTACGGTCCTGCTTTTAAAAATATCAAAATTGGTTTGCAGTCTTTGATATAAAAAAGCTGACTGGGTGCTGAATTTAGTAGCATATTTTATTGTAATCTTATCCCTTGGATCCAATTTAAACGGCCCATTTTTATTTTTCACCTTGACTTCCTTTTTTTCATAATCTACAGAAATCAGTTCAACAGGGATACTGACACTCCCGGTATTGTCTGTGGCCAGGGGATATACGGTCCCCGCCGACGGGAATGCGGCAAGTTTTACAATATAAATGTCCGAGTTGCCCGCATCAGGATTAAGGTCATTTCTTATCACATCAAAAACTTCTTCCCTGTCGCCGCGGTCAAAATTAATTATATAGGAAGCATTTGCACTGTAATTTACCGGCGGTTTTGTCCTTCCAACCTGCGTGGGTAAAAGGCTGAAAGAAATATCAGGAAGCCGTTCCTCAGTCTTTTTAAATTTTTTTAAATCATCATCCCATAAATTTCTCTGGAATACGGCTGCCCTGAAAACTATATTGGGATATCTGACAGTTGTAATATCAAAAGTAGAATTAATATCTTTTGTGGCATCACTTGTATTTTCTACTTCTTTGCCAAGTGTCACATTGCTTCGATAATGTAAATCCAATTTTGAATTTACTGTTATCTTTTTTTCATTTATGCTCTCTTTTCCCTGAGATGTATTATAAGCCGTTTCAAAACTTGTATTTTCGTATAACATTTGTTCGTAATTGGCATCAATCTTCCACTCTTCTGTTTCAGGCCCTGTATAGGAATAATCATCAGATGGATTTTCTGTTTTTACTTTGCTGTAATATAAAAACACTCTTCCTTTTCCTTCCCCTGAAAATAAAGAAAATTTGTGGTCGAAACCTGTCCCCCAGCCGACAAACTGCCACCAATCGATATAATAATTTCCATATGAATTATCATTGAAAAAATAGTCATATTTAGCCCGCAGAATAACGCCTTTCCGCCTGTTATAGCCTAATTTAAAATGCCAGCGGTTTCTTTCATCTAACTTCCTGGTATAAAAAGGATAATATATTGTCGGGACATTTCTTATCATAAAAGATACATCCTTGCACACTAACCTCCTTTTCGGGTAAAGTATTATTTCTTTAGCTTTGAATCTATAATGGGGAGAGGGTTTATCACAGGTAGTAAAAAGACTTGGCTTACCCGCATAAAATTGATTTTCCTCCACCTGTTCTATCTCCTCATTATCGTATAACCATGGTTCAGATTTGGAACTGGATTTTTCCATTATTCCATTATTTTTCTTAATATTGTAATTCAATTCTTCGCCTTTCAGGGTGCTGTTTGTCTGGACAAGTAAAACATTGCCCTTCGCATAAATATTATCAGTATCAATATAAAACTTCATATAATCGGCCTGGAGTTTCGTATCTCCCTGCTCCAGGTTAACACTTCCCTGGCCGACGATAAGATTTTCATCTTCAATGTATTCCAGCCTGTCCGCTTTTATTCTGACAGGAACATCTTTCTTCGTTTCGAAAGAAAAAACACCGGGCGGAAAAAAAATAAAAACAGCCAGTAAAATAATAAACGGTCTCAAGGATAATTTTCGCATAATTCCTTCCTCGCCTCTCCCACCGTATACAATGAACCAGTAATACAAATAACTTCATGAGCGGCCTGCCGGCCCCGTCTTATTTTTTCTCTCATTCTCTTGATTGCTTTTCTTATCGGATAAACTGCTTCCATATCTTTATTGTACTTTCCAGCAATTTTCACCAGTTCCTCTGGAGAACACGCCCGGTCACAATGCGGTGAGGTGATTATAACTTTACATGCCAGCGGCATAATTTCTTTTACTATTCCATGAATATCTTTATCTTTTAAAATTCCAAGTATAAAATTTATTTTTTTACCCGGGAAAAATGTTTTAAGGCCTTCAGAAAGTTTACATGCCCCGGGCGGGTTATGGGCACCATCAATTATTATCGCAGGGGAGAACGGCCTCCCGCCCTTGCGAATAATTTCAAACCGCCCCGGCCATTTTGTGTTCTTTAGACCGGCACGGATATTATCTAAATTGATGTTTACTGCAGGGGCGGTTCGTGAAACACCCCTGCCTAAAATTTCTATAACTGCCAGAGCCAATGCGGCATTATGAATTTGATGTTCTCCCAGCAGGGAGATTTTGAACACATGGGAACGCTGCAACCTGCCCCATATACCTTTGTAAGAAAATTCCTGGCCATTTAAATGCAGGGACACGGCATAGCGTGTCCCTGTAAAGTTCTGATTTATAACATACAATTTGGCATTTTGTATCCGGCATATCTTTTTTATCACGTTCAATGGTTCTTTATCGTTTACCCCGCAAACTAAAATTCCATTTTTCTTGATAATCCCTGCTTTTTCGAACGCAATTTTTCCTAACGTATTTCCCAATTCTTTTGTATGGTCAAAACCTATACTTGTTATAACGGAAATCAACGGTTTTATCACATTTGTCGCATCCAGCCGCCCGCCCATTCCAACTTCAATACACGCAAAATCAATATTTTCTTCTTTAAAATATTCAAATGCAATAGCCGTTGAAATCTCAAAATAAGTAAGATGTCCCATCCTGCTGTTTGTTTTTTCTATTAAAGGCATTAGTTTCGCCACGATTTTTGACAACCTTTTTCGCGGAATTAAAACCCCGTTAACCTGTATCCTTTCCCGGAAATCGATAAGGTGCGGGGAAGTATAAAGCCC
Organism: bacterium; assembly: GCA_040754625.1. NCBI lineage: Bacteria > bacterium. The sequence goes on from JBFMCF010000034.1 coordinate 8,965, forward strand.
GACTTTAAAACCCGCCTCTTTCAGAATGGAAGAGATAAAACTGGATGTAGAACCTTTTCCATTTGTCCCTGCTATGTGGATTGATTTGAAGCTGTGCTGGGGTCTATCTAATAAGGAAAGAAGATATTTTATTTTCTCTAATCCGAATTGTATTCCGAAACGTTCAAGACTGTATAAATAATTAATTGTCTGTTCATAAGTCATATTTATTAAACATAATTATATATCATTAAAATCACATTATCAAATAATTTCGGGTTATTTTCTATCGACAAATTCATTAAATAATTTTATAATATCTAATAATGTCCAGGAAGACTATTCTGCGTCCAACTCAAAATAAAGTCAAACAGGCTATTTTTAATATTTTTCAAAATGAAATAATCAATTCAGAATTTCTTGACCTTTTTGCAGGTACAGGGCAAATCGGGATTGAGGCGTTAAACCATGGTGCGAAAAATATAGTTTTAGTCGAAAATAATCCGGTTCTCATCAAGAAACTAAATGAAATAAATGCAGATAAAAAAATCGAAATTGTTAAAAAGGATGTTTTTTTTGCAATTGGAAACTTTTATAGGCAAAACAAAAAATTCGATTTTGTTTTCGCCGACCCGCCTTATCATGAAAATTTATATGATAAGATTTTGACAGAACTTGAAAAACATGATATTCTTAATACTCAAGGACGTCTTATTCTTGAGCATTACTGGAGAGAAAATTTACCGGAAGAAACACCTGTTTTTAAAGTATGGCAAAAGAAAAAATACGGGGACACGGTGCTGACAATATACAAGAAAAAAGCTGTTTAAACAGTTTAAACAGCTTGAACTGTTTAAATCGTTAAGAGGAGAGTCATGCCTAAAATCGCGGTATATCCCGGGAGTTTTGACCCTGTCACAAACGGGCATCTGGATTTAATAGAACGTGCACTAAAAATTTTTGACTATGTTATTGTAGCCATTGCCAAACACCCGCATAAAAAACCATTTTTTACTATTGAAGAAAGATTAGAAATGCTTAAAGATGCTGTTAAAGGATTAAAACAGGTAAAAGTAGATTCATTTGACGAACTTTTAGTTGATTACATAAAAAAACAAAAGGCGCATACCATTATCCGCGGTGTCCGGGCTATGACCGATTTTGAATATGAATTCCAGATGGCCTTGATGAACCGGAAACTCGATGATAAAATTGAAACAATATTTCTCATGCCCAATGAAATCTATTCTTATGTTTCTTCCAGTGTAATAAAAGAAATAGCTTTATACGGCGGAAATATTAACAGCCTGGTTCCTGATATTGTCAAAACTAAACTTTCATCCAAACTTAACAAAAATGCACCTCGTAAATAAAATTACACTATCCCGGATTCTTTTAGCAGTGTTATTTTACTTTCTCTTTGAAACTGTAAATATTTATACTGATTATTTTGCGCTTCTTTGCTTTGTCCTTGCAACAATCACTGATTTTTACGACGGGCATCTTGCAAGACGTTATAATGTGGTTACAAGATTCGGGCAATTAGTTGACCCGCTTGCAGACAAGCTTCTTCTCCTCTGTGCCCTTCTTTCCTTCATGCAGAGAAAAATTATACCCGGGTGGATGGTCATAATAATACTCAGCAGGGAATTTTTGGTTATGGGGATCCGTATTCTATCCAGTTCGAACGGGGACGTCATTCCTGCAAGGGAATCAGGCAAATATAAAACCGTAAACCAGCTCGAGGTAATAATAATCAGCCTTTGCCTTATTATATTCAACAATACCTTTAATTATTTCTTCATTCCTTTAAAACAGATTTTTAATAACAACACATTGCCGGACAAATTGACATTATGGATTTTTAACTCGGGACCGTATTATCTGATGTTTTCCACAGCAATAGTTACCGTTCTTTCCGGCATTGAATACTACAATAAAAACAGGGAATTGATAAATGGATAAGATACAGGAAAATCTTGTGAAAGTCTTTGCAAGTTTCATTGTAGGGTATTCTTCTGCCGCGCCCGGGACACTCGGGACACTGGCTGGTATCCCCTTATATCTTTTCCTTTATACCCGGGGAACAAAAATTTATGTTATTTTCACGATACTATTTTTTATACTGGGACTGGAAATATCATCTCTTGCAGAAACCATATTTAAAAAAAAAGACTCCCAAAAAATTGTTATTGATGAAATATCCGGATTTCTTGTTACAATGCTTTTTGTCCCTTATAAAATACAATTTATTATACTTGGATTTACATTGTTCAGGATTATCGATATTTGGAAACCCTACCCGGTTTATCTTTTCCAGAACCTTGAGGGCGGTATTGGAATAATGTCGGACGATCTTATGGCGGGAATTTACAGCAATATTATCCTGCAGGTTGTTACAAGATTTAATTTCCTACCTTAAAAATTCTTATCCTGCTGTTTTGCGAATCAGAAACATATAAAAAATTTTCATCATCTATATTTATCTTCTCCAATCCCTTTAAGTCATCCTTTTCCCCGCGGAATTCAATAAATAGCCCGTTTTTAAAAAAAACAGAAATACGGCTATTGCCTGAATCGCTGACATATATTGTCCCGTCAGGTGATATAGCTATCCCCTTCGGAGAAGAAAGGTCTCCCGGTCCCGATCCGGGCTGGGCGAATTTAAATTTGTAGTTTCCGTCTTTGTCAAATACCTGCACACGGCAGTTACGCATCTCAACTACATATATATTCCCATCTTTATCCACCGCGATATCCGAGGGTTGGAAAAACTCCCCGTTTTTCGCCCCTCCCTGGCCAAATTTCTTTAAAAAATCTCCCTGCCTTGTAAAAATCTGCACGGTATTATTTTCCACATCGACAACATAAATATAGCCATTCGTGTCCACATCCAGGCCAAAAGGCAAAATAAACTGGTCATTTTTTTTCCCCGGTTTACCGAAACGAAATTTAAATTTCCCGTCAGAATCAAACGCGTGGATAAAATACGACGCCAGGTCATTTACATAAACCGTCCCATCCGGGCCGATAGCAATATCATAAGGAAGAGAAAACTGGCCTTCGCCCTTTCCTTTTTCTCCAAAATAGAAAAGATACTGGCCGGAAGGATTAAAAACCAATACCCTGCTGTTTATAGTATCAGTCACATATATATTTTTGGTCGTTTTATTAATAGCAACACCTGAAGGATTTTTTAAAACAAAATTATTTTTCCCGTAAATGACCGCGGGTCTTTTTTCTCCGGAAGAAAAAGCAGGCAAGATGCAAAAAAATGAAACAATCAGAATCAGCAGTAAAAAAGGTATTTTTTTTATAGTTATATTTTTAGGCACAATAATGTATTATACTTAAAAATTCGATAAATTGTCAAGTTCGGATAAGCTTAACTTCTTATGACAAAAATAATCCCGAGCGCCAGCAAAAATCCTACCCACGCATTATATTCCTTGTTCCGGATAACATTTTCCCATGAAAATTTTGCTTTTTCCCCGCAAAATCCGTTAACGTTAAAATCCGGGATAATACGCGGCACATGGTTTTTATATTCCCTGAATTCATTCCCAAATTTTTCTTCGAGGATCCTCTCTTCGTCCAAAATCACAGGATAATAAATATAGGCAAAAACAAAGGTAAGCATAGAAACCACCAATATATTATGAAACGCTGAAAAAAAACCCGCTCCCATAATGAAACTCCCGAGATACAATGGGTTTCTTGTATACCGATACGGACCCGAGGAAATAACGGTTTTGTTTTTTTGGAGATACCCGCATGCCCATGTCCGTATTATCAAACCGACCAAGGCAAAAAAAATACCCCACCATTTAAACCCGGCATTTCTGCTCGAAACAAACAAAAAAATTGCCGCGAGCCACGCGGCATAAATCCTTACTCTCTCTTTTGGAATTAACATTTTTATTCTATTCCTGCTTGTTTAAAAATATAACTGTTATTTTTCAAATAATACTTTAGATCAAAACAATCTTTTATTTCATCTTCTGATAAATATTTTTTGACATTTTCATTCTTCAATATTTCATCTAAAAAAATATCATCTGAATTTTGTATTTTTAGCGCGCTGGCCTGGATTAAACGATAGCTGTCTTCCCTTGTCAATCCCTTGTCGATTAATTTTAGTAAAAGTCTCTGTGAAAAAATTATCCCTTTGTTTTTCCCGATATTTTCCAGCATCCTGCCGGGATGGACACAAAGATTTCCCAAAATATTTATTATCCGGTTCAGCATATAATCCACTAATATTGTGCTGTCAGGCAAAATAACCCGTTCCACAGACGAGTGGCTTATATCGCGCTCATGCCAGAGAACGACATTTTCCAGACCCGCCTGGGCGTTAGAACGGACAATCCTTGCAAGCCCCGAAATTTGTTCGCACATGACCGGATTTTTTTTGTGCGGCATGGCCGATGAACCTTTCTGTCCCGTGGTAAAAGGTTCTTCTGCTTCACCGATATCAGTCCGCTGGAGGTTGCGGACTTCAGTCGCAAACTTGTCCAGTGAACTCGCGATAACAGCCAATACAGTTAAATACTCCGCATGGCGGTCACGCTGTATAATCTGGTTAGAAACAGGTGCCGGTTTTAATTTTAGCTTTTCACATACATATTTTTCAACCCTGGGGTCGAGGTGGGCATAATTTCCCATCGCGCCTGAAATCTTGCCGTAACTAACCACATCCACCGCGTTTTCCATCCTCCTGATATTTCTTTTTGTCTCTTCATGCCAAACAGCAAATTTCAGTCCCAATGTTATCGGTTCGCCGTGAATACCGTGGGACCGGCCAATCATCAGGGTGTTTTTATGTTTTTTTGCCTGTTTTTTTAAAACCAGAAGTAACTTTTTTAAATCCTCTAAAATCAGGTTGCCTGCTTCTCTCATCTGCAGTGCCAGTGCGGTATCCAGGACATCAGAAGATGTCATTCCAAGATGAATAAAACGCGAATCTTTTCCTACTCTTTCAGCTACAGAGGTTAAAAAAGCGATAACGTCATGCTTAACTTCCGATTCAATTTCCTTTATCCGGTACAGAGAAAACCCGGCCTTTTGGGCGATATGATTTGCAGTACCCTTTGGAATTTTCCCAAGCCGCTCCCACGCAAAACATCCCGCCAGTTCAACATCAAGCCATTTTTGAAATTTATTTTTTTCTTCCCAAATATCAGCCATTTCTTTGCGGCTGTAACGTCTTATCATTATTTATCCTCACCTGTATCCATCGTAATCAGGAGCAATATGCCCTGCCGGTTAACAATCATATTGATTATTTTTTCTCCGTCCAATTTATCCAGTTCTTTATTAAAATCAGAAACCGTTTTTATCTTGTGACGGTTTATTTCCTTTATCACATCCCCTTCCTGTAGACCCATATTAAATGCCATGCTGTCAGCTTCAACTCCGGTAATAACCACACCGTCATCTTCTGAGAGACGATACCGTTTTACCAGTTCCGGATTTATATCTTCAACTTCAATCCCCAAATTAGTTTTCGATTCTTTTTTGCTTACCGCTGTTTTCTCTTCCAGAATAATTTCAATATTTGAAGTTTTTTCATCTCTCAATACCTCCAAAACAACTTTATCCCCGACTCTTTTATTCTGGACTTTTTCCACTATATCATTCGCGCTTTCTATATCAATACCATTAAGCTTCAGGATAATGTCACCTTTCTTTATTCCCGCTTTTTCAGCCGGGCTTGAAGGGACGATACCGGTAACTAAAACTCCTTTTTCCTCTTTTAGATTATAATATTTTGCCCATTTTTTATCTATTGACTGGAGCCGGATACCGATCATAGGGCGGATAACACGGCCATGCAGAAGTAAATCATCTTTTATTCTCTTGGCTGTATTAATCGGTATGGCAAAACCAATTCCCTCCGACCCACCGCTTGTCGAAAAAATAGCGGTGTTAATCCCGATTACCTCGCCTAATATGTTTACAAGCGGACCGCCGCTGTTACCCGGATTAATCGCGGCATCTGTCTGGATAAGATTCCTGTATTCCCTCACCTGGCCCATGCTCTTCCCGGCATTAATACTACGGCCAAGAGCGCTGATAACCCCTACAGTCACAGTGGGTTTCGGATCATCGACAATAAAGCCGAACGGATTGCCGATTGCAACTGCCCATTCACCTACCTGTAAATCGTTCGAATCTCCAAGCGGGGCAAAAAGGAACGCGCGTTTCTCGCTGATTTTTATAATAGCAATATCAGAATCTTCATCAGATGCCTCCAGTTTCCCGTCATATTCCTTGCCGTCAAAAAGTTTTATCTTGATTTCATCGGCCCCGTGAATCACATGTTCATTTGTCAGGACATAACCGTCCGCGGAAATTATTACCCCTGACCCTAATCCCTGTTGTTTAAAATCTCTTTGTGACGGCGGCATCTGGCCAAAAAAATCATTGAAAAATTTGTCAAAAAAATCATCGTGATAAGGACTTATGTATCTCCGGGTTTTTACAGTAGTGCTGACTTTTATTGTTACAACAGAAGGCCCGATTCTTTTTGCCGCCTGGACAATCGCGGTATTCCGGCTGTTTGTTATATCATCCTGGGAAACTGCAATAGCAGTATGCGCAATAAAAAGAAACAAAAAAGCAAATAAAATTTTTCCTGATTTAATTCTGTCCATAATATTTCCTCCATGCTAAAACCTGAAAACGAATGACCAAAAAACTACTATAGTATGCCATATCTCAAAAAAGTTGTCAATATTTGCAATTTTATTATAAACAAAAATAATCGCTTACATTATTCTGAGAGGAACATAATATTTGGGCTTTGGTGTTAATGGGGATATAGCTCTTTACTGTGTCTAATGCGGCCTTGGGCGTGTTATTTTCTTCACTTAAATGAAATAAAAATATATATTTTAATTCCGGATGCATAACACGTTTAAGCGTCTTTCCCGCATCGTTGTTGGAAAGATGGCCGTCTTTACTTAATATTCTGTTCTTAAGATGCCAGGGATAATTTCCATTTACAAGCATTTTTTGGTCATAATTAGATTCTATTATAATAATATTTGAATCCGCCATATTTTGTAAAACATTATTATTTACAATTCCCAGGTCAGTCGCCAGAGCGATTTTCCTGCCATTGCAATAAATTGAATAACCGCAGGGGTCAGATGCGTCATGAAAAACAGAAAACGGTTTAATCAGAAAATCCCCTATTTCAAAAAAATCGGAATTTGTAATTTTTTTAATATTTTCATATTCTATCCGGGATTTAATCGACTGATAGGTCAAATCATTAATACAGATAGGGCCTGAGATTTTTTCTGTTATCTTTCCAAGCCCGCTTGAATGGTCGTGATGTTCATGCGTGACAAGAACCGCATTTATATCACACAATCTTACATTTATTTTTTGGAGCCTTTTTATTATTTCTTTTTCCGAAAAACCAAAATCAATTAAGATATTTGTTTTCCCCGAAGATATGTATATACAATTTCCACTGCTTCCACTGCCTAAAATACAGATTTTAAGATCCAATCATTCACTCCTGAAGACAAGGGGACACGGCCTCTTGTTATTTCAACGCCTTAATCATTTTTTTTGCTTCTTCCAGATAATTTATCCCGGCATCTTCAAGTTCTATTTTTTTGCCGCACTGTTTTATTTTTTCTTCTTCTAACCGTATAAATTCCGAAAACGACGTTTTCGCTGATTTATCTTCTTTCCCTGCCTGATAAATCAAGGCCATATTATAATAAGCCGGTGCAAATTTATTATCCATTTCAATTACTTTCTGGAAACATTTCATTGCATGGTTAATATTATTTTTGGCAGCATAGTAAACACCATGATTATAAAAATCCGCAACAGTTTGCGGCTTTATTCCCAATTCCTTCTCATATGCAACCATATCTTTATAATCCAACGAATAAAGCAGTGTCAGGCCGTATTTACGATAAAGCTGGTCCGTTTGTTTGGATTCGAGAAATTTTTTTAAAACTCCAATTTCTTTTTCAATCAATTTATCATAAAATGTATTTTGAATATTTTCCTTTATTGCAGTTTCCAAGCCTTCAGTATTTTTTTCTTGTTCTATAATGTCTTTTTTCATTTTTGTAATCATCCTCCCATATTTAAAAACATTTTTCCCATCTTATAGTAATTGTTTTGAAATCCCTCTCTCCCGGGAGCAAATAAAGACTGCTTTTTTCCGAATTTTTCTTACGCCTGTCAAATTTATAAAAATGTGCATCTACATAAGCGTCTGCCATATTATAAACCCACAGCAGACCACCGAGCCAGATAAAGGTATTTCTTGCCTTGCGAAGGTCTTCAAGCCTTTCCCTGTAAGCCCCTCTTTTCTTAATATTGTTTTCAGGGACAGATTCCCAGTCGCGATATGCCTCTATCTGGTAATCATGCATGACCAGCGTCCCTGCAATCGCTGTTGCTTCTAAACCAATTATAGTCCACGCCTTAACCCTCTTTTTATTATAGAATTGACCCATTCCCGGAATGATAGAAAGGCGTGCAACATACCGCGGGGGCAGCCTTTCTTTTTCAACCTCATCGGCAAAAATCAATTCATTACGCAAAATAATTATACCCGCCAATAAAAAGGCAGTGTATATTCTTGCCCTTTTCACCGCGCCCCTCTTTCTTCTGAAAATTCATTACCGTTATAATTATAGCTTAGCATATAACCGTTCCCGCAAACTTGGAAGGGCTTTGGGTCATTTCATCTCTTGTTTACTGCCGGGAAAACTTATCTTCCGCAATTTCTCAATAGCTGAAAGGTCCGCGGTCAAATGATATTCCTCACTGCTTGTCAAAACCTTATTCTCTTTAACTTTTGCGGCGATGTTTTGGCACATAAAACATTTGACTTTTAAATTTTCGACTCTTTCCGACACAATTACTCCTTTTCTTAACTTTACTCTTACCAGTTCTATCGGAAAAAATAATAAACTGCTTGATTATTTATTCTTATGCCGCATTGCTCTCCGTCTCTTTTTTCTTTTGTGAGTCGCTATCTTTTTCTTTTTTCTTTTTTTCCCGCACCCCATTCTTAACCTCCTTTTGTGGTTTTATAAGCCGGTTTTGTCATTCGCTTCTAAGTTAAAGCTGGCTAATTATATCAAAATTATTTTTATTTTTCCACTAAAGAAACAGCTCTCTGGCGTTTTTTAGAGCGATGTCCAACCCATCCGCCTTTTTCCCTCCGCCCATCGCAAAATCAGGCCTCCCGCCGCCGCCGCCGCCAATATGTTTTGACAATTGTTTCAGGATTTTATCAGCCTGGTACTTACCTGTCAGGTCTTTTGTAACACCCACGCAAATCATGGGTTTATCATCAAGAACGCTTCCTAAAATCATTATTCCCGAACCCAGTTTTGTTTTTAAATTATCAATGGATCTTCTTAAAGTGTCCGCGTCCAGCCCTTCCATCTTTTTTATTAAAACCTTTATCCCGTTTAATGTTTCAGCTTCCTTTGAAAAATCTTCTATTTTATTTCTTGCAACGCATTCCTTCTGTTTAACCAATTCTTTTTCAATATTTTTATAATCATTTATAAACCTGTCAACTCTGGGAAGTAAATCCGCCTGGCTGGATTTTAATTTTAACGCTATTTCCTGAAGCACCCATTCTTTTTCTCTCATTAAACTTATTGCGGCATCGCCTGTAACCGCTTCAATTCTCCTGACACCGGAAGAAATACCCCCTTCTGAAATTATCCTGAAAATACCGATATCTCCTGTCCTCTTTACATGCGTTCCCCCGCATAATTCCAGGCTAAAATCCTCCATCTGGACCATCCTGACCTTATCGCCGTATTTTTCGCCAAATAAAGCCATGGCGCCAAGTTTTACCGCTTCTTTCAGCGATGTTTCCTTTGTTGTAACACGCATATTCTGGCGGATTTTTTCATTGACAAGGTCCTCAACCCGTTCAAGGTCATCCTTTGGCACCGGTAAAAAATGCGTGTAATCAAACCTGAATGAATCAGGGGCAACTAACGACCCGTTTTGTTCAACGTGCGGCCCCAGAACTTTTCTCAAAGCACCCTGCAGAAGATGCGTCGAAGAATGGTTGCGGCTTATCTTAAGCCTGTTTTTAATATCGATCACTGCTTCGATATTATCCTTCTTAAAAATTTCACCGGTGACCACTTTCCCCTGATGGAGAGAAATACCCTTGCCAATCTTTTTTGTGTCATAGATTTCAGCCTTTTTCCCCCTGGAATGAAATATTCCTTTATCGCCTGCCTGCCCGCCGGACTCGCCGTAAAATGGCGAGATATTCAATATGAAATCCGCCGTATCGCCCTCGCGGACACTTTCAACCAGTTCATTATCCTTTACTATTCCCAAAATGACGGAATCCGATTTTTCCTTTTCGTATCCTGTAAATTCCGTCTCGGGAAAAAGCGTATTTATTTTCGACCACAAGGGATTTGATTCCTCGTCCCCATAGCCCTGCCAGGATTTTCTCGCCTTATTTTTTTGTTCATCCAGCAGGGTTAAAAATTCTTTTTCATTGAGTGTTAAATTTTCGTCAAATAAAATCTCCTGTGTCATATCCAGGGGAAACCCATAGGTATCATAAAGTTTAAATACATCCTTCCCCTGCATACGTTTTTCGCCTTTTTTCTTCAAATCCTGGATCATATTTTCAAGTATATTCATACCCTGCCTGAGAGTCTCTCTAAACCTGTCTTCTTCCGAAACAATCAATTGCGCAATGTAATCTCTTCTTTTAACAAGTTCGGGATAAGCTTCTTTCATTATTGAAACCACTTCCCCGCTTGCCTGGTACAAGAATTTTTTATCTATTCCAAGAAGTTTCCCGTGGCGCACCGCCCGCCGGATAAGCCTTCTAAGGACATAACCCCTTCCCTCATTGGCGGGGTTCACTCCATCAGAGATCAAAAATGTTATCGCGCGGATATGGTCCGCGATTATTTTAAATGAAATATCCTTTTGGTCATTTGAAGGATATTCAATGTTTGCCAATTCAGCCAGATAATTTATAACCGGCCTTATAATGTCTGTTTCAAAATTAGTAGGCGTATTTTGTATTACGGAGGTCAATCTTTCAAGCCCCATTCCCGTATCAATATTTTTCTGCGGCAGGGGATGAAGCGTGCCGTTTTCATCACGGTTGAATTGAGTAAAAACGAGGTTCCATAATTCAAGATAACGGTCGCAGTTACAGCCTACACGGCAATCAGGGCTGCTGCATCCTCTTTTGTCCCCCAAATCAATAATAATCTCCGAGCACGGCCCGCATGGGCCGGTCGGCCCCATGGTCCAGAAATTGCTTTCTTCTCCTAACCGGACAATCCGGCTTTCAGGCAGGTATTTTTTCCAGATATTCAGCGCTTCCTCGTCTTCCTTAAAAATAGAAACCCACAGGTCCTTTGACGGGATATTCATCTCTTTTGTTATAAATTCCCACCCCCACAAAATCGCTTCTTCTTTAAAATAGTCGCCAAAAGAAAAATTCCCGAGCATTTCAAAAAAGGTATGGTGCCTCGCAGTTTTTCCCACATTTTCAAGGTCATTTGTCCGGAGGCATTTTTGTGAAGACACCGCGCGCGGCTTGGATAAGCGTTCCTCCCCGAGAAAATTCTTCTTAAATTGCACCATACCCGCGATAGAAAATAAAACACTTGTGTCTTCAGGAATCAAAGACGCTGAAGGACAAATCAAATGGTCCCTATCGCCAAAATATTCAAGAAATTTTTTCCGTATTTCGTTTCCTGTCATTGTATATTTCATTGTAGGGGGCAGGTATTGACCTGCCATTTTTCTTCGGGCACGGCAAGCCGTGCCCCTACATTATTTACCTTCCGGCTTCTGGCCCTTCACTTCTGATTTTTGACTTCCGCCTTCCGCCTTTATTAATCCAGATTTTTCCCTTATCTTTGTCTCGATTTCATTCGCGAGTTTTGGATTACCTTTCAAAAATCCTTTTGCGTTCTCCCTGCCTTGGCCGATACGTTCATTTTTATAGGTATACCATGACCCGCTTTTTTCAATAATACCGTGCTGGGCCGCGACGTCAAGAAGGCTTCCGACACGCGATATCCCCTCATCAAACATCAAATCAAACTCCGCCGTCCTGAAAGGAGGAGCAACCTTGTTCTTTACAACTTTTACCCGCGTGATATAACCGATAACATTTTCTCCTTCTTTAATCGGGCTTACCTTGCTGACTTCAAGCCTGACTGATGAATAAAATTTTAACGCCCTGCCGCCGGGAGTGGTCTGGGGATTCCCAAACATAATCCCGATTTTTTCCCTGATTTGATTTATAAAAATAACACAGGTTTTTGATTTATGAATCGATGAAGTCAATTTACGAAGTGCCTGCGACATCAATCTGGCCTGCAATCCTATATGCTGGTCCCCCATCTCACCTTCAATTTCCGCCTTGGGGACTAATGCGGCAACTGAATCAATAACAATAACATCGATTGCGCCGCTCCTGACCAATGTTTCACATATTTCCAATGCCTGTTCGCCTGTATCAGGCTGAGAAACCAAAAGATTGTCAATATCAACTCCGATTTTTTTTGCATAGGCCGGATCCAGCGCGTGTTCCGCGTCAATAAACGCGCATACCCCGCCCTGTTTCTGCGCATTGGATATTACCTGGAGGCATAAAGTGGTTTTTCCCGAAGACTCCTGCCCGAATATTTCTATCACTCTTCCCCGCGGGATGCCGCCGACCCCTAACGCAATGTCCAAAGAAATCGCAGTAGTCGAGATAGACGGCACATCCTTTTTCGCCGCTTCTTCACCCAGTTTCATTATGGAACCCTTGCCGAACTGTTTTTCTATTTGTAATAATGCTGTCTCCAAAGCTTTAGTGCGGTTGTCAATCATTTTTCTTTCCTCCCAATTTATTAATTCCCTTTAATCCCCTCTTTCTTTAAACAAAACTCTTTCAAGATAGAATATTCCGCGCCTTTTGAACTAAGCACACTTTTCATTACATAAATTTTGTCAGTAAAAATTTCTCCTGTTTTAAAATTGCGGCATGGAGTCAAATCTTCCCACAAATTTTTGAAAGAATTATCCTCTGTTTTTACCCGTCCCAAGGTAAGATGGGGTTTGTAATCCCTTTTTTCTTCAGGGAAACCCCTGTTTACAAGATTATTTTCAATTTTTGAAACCAGGCTTTTAAGTTCTTCTTCTCCCTTTTTTATTCCCAGCCATACCACGCGGGGAGACCGCTCACTTGGAAACATTCCTAATCCTTCACAAGAAAAACTGAAAGGGACACTTTCCGTCACAGCGTTTTGACAGCCTGAATATAACTTATTTAAATCACTTTCCGGTGTTTTTCCCAAAAATTTAAGTGTCAAATGCAAATTTTCATCTGATACCCACCGGATATTTGAAAATTTTCCGCGCATTCTTGAAATAAAACCGGCTAATTTTAATTTAATATCGGGAGGGAAATTTATCGCGATAAAAATCCGGGTATATTCCATTTTCTTAATCAAACTTTATTCATTACTTAAAGGCAGCAGTATTTCATGCAATAATTCCATGGATTTCTGTGCCGCCTGGTTTTTTACGTCCTGCCTCTGCCCGTCAAAATGATATTCTTTGCAGACAATCTTATCATCAGTAACTACGGCTATATAAACCAATCCGGCAGGCTTTTCTTTGGTCCCGCCGTCAGGCCCGGCAATCCCTGTTATTCCAAGCCCCACATTTGTAACTGCCATTTTTTTCGCGCGTTTTGCCATGGCAGTTGCAGTCTGGGAACTTACCGCGCCAAATTCCCTTAGAATATCTACCGGAACGCCCAGAACTTTATTTTTAACCTCATCGCTGTAAGAAACAAGCGACATCTGGAAATACTTTGAACTTCCGGGAACATTTGTAATCCTGTGCCCGACTAACCCCCCGGTACAGGATTCCGCCACAGCCAGGGTGAGTCTTTTTTTAACAAATAATTCCTTGATTTCCGATTCGATAAGTTTATTCTCTGTAGACATATTGAAAGGTAGGGGCACGCTACAAGGTGCCCTTACAATATCGGGTATTATAATCGATTTCAGTGTGATAGTCAAGAAGACTAAACAGAGAAGTATCCCCAAAATTTCAGCGTCAAAATAAAGCCGTTTGATAAATCAAATTATTTGTTTGGCCTGTTTTATTGAAAACTATGCCTGAATACTTTGCAAATATTTCTTTTATTCCGTCAGCAA
>JBFMCF010000035.1 GCA_040754625.1 bacterium
CCAGGATAAACTGTTCATAGCTTGTAAGTTGTTTCACGAAAGCTCCTCCTTTTTCCAAAGATTTCTCTCTGGAGGAGCTTTTCGTCTTCTTCGGGCTATATATTAAAGGATTTCAACAGAACCAAAAATTTTAAATAAAAATAGGCCAGAAATATAAACCTGACCTATTTCCAAAATTATAAAACAAAAAAGGTATATTAAAATTATTTACCTTCCAGGAATTCCACGCGGCCGTCTTTTAAAAAATATTTGGCGCTTATTATTTTAAATTTTCCTTCTTTAACAAGATCACTAATAACTTGACTTCCCTCTGTTACTTTTTTAGCCATAGCATTTGCATTTTCAAGTATTGCCCTCTCTGTCAAATTTTCTTTATCGCCTGATTTTTCAATGATATCTACTGATGGCTTAATTTCATTTAAAATTGCGGATATGTTGGCACTTTCACTGGCATGGTTAACCGCTGCTGTAACTGCCCCGCATTTTTCATGCCCCATCACTATAAGAAGTTTTGAGCCTAAATGGGCCACCGCGTATTCAATACTCCCTAAAACTACGGGATCAACTACATTTCCCGCTGTCCTTATAATAAAAATCTCTCCCAATCCAGCATCAAATATGTATTCCGGCGCTACACGGGAATCAGAACAACTGAGTATAATTGCATACGGTTTCTGGCCGTTATAAACCTCTTCTAATTTTGCCTTCCAGTCCTTATTTCCAAAATTAAAGCTTGTATATCTTTTATTGCCTTCTTTTAACCTTCCAAGAGCTGCATCCGGTGTTACCCCTTCCTCTGAATGATGCGCACCGCCATGCCCAGTTTCTTCTTTCTCAGAAGCTATTACTAATGAATTTATTGATACAACCAGAGCAAAAATCAGGCACAGTTTTTTTAGATTGTATTTTCCCATAAAATAAATACCTCCTCTTCGATTAATAAATTAATCTTTTTGAAAGATTGCAGTATAACATAAAAAAATTTAAATTCATAGATATTTTTCGCAAAAATTTTTTACTTAATTTCCATGGGGGTTATGGCATTCCAAACATTTAGTATGGATCTTGTCCAAAGTATGCCTTTTATTTATCGGATCTTCCACAGGGGAAAGCGTATGGCAGCTAAGACACATATCTTTATTCTCGCTGTATTTCAGAAGTTTCCTCGTCTCCGATCCATGCGGCAAATGACAGCCGCTGCAATTTCCCTCAAAAACCGGTTTGTGGATTTTTTCTGTATATTTTTGCCTCATATTGGCATGGCAAAGATAACAAAGCTTATCTTCCTTATAATTCCCAACATACTCTTTAGGCAAAAGAAGTTTGTTATTTGGAGAATTATGCGGATCATGGCAGGAAACACACTTTCCTTCTTTTACCGGTTTATGTAAAAATTTGTTTTTTTGAAAAGTTTTGTGACAATTAATAAGACAAATCTTTTCCAAAGGTTCTGCCATCTGGAACTGATAACTGGAAGAATGCGGCCGGTGGCAGCTCAAACATTCACCCGCCATAACTATTAAATGTACATTTTTTCCCTGGGCGATTTTTTGATGGCAATTAAGGCATAAATCAGATATAACTACAACGGTTTTACCTGAATCTAATTTCATTAAACGGCGGCTGTTTGATTCATGGACACTATGACAATCCAAACATTTCCCTTTATTATACGGGGTGTGCAGGTAATTTTCTTTCGGATTTTTCTTATGACACGAAAAACAAAGTTCCGGAATCTTATTTTTTAAAAGATATTCAAAAACAGAAGTATGGGGGTTGTGACAGGATGTGCACTTGCCGTCCCTTATTGGTTTATGGACAAAACTCTTTTCGCCAATTTTTTCGTGACAGGAAAAACAAAGCTCTTTCTCGACTTCAAACAAGAGAATTAAATTATTTTCATCTCCATGGTCCTTATGGCATACTTTACAGTCTCCATCAGCAACAGGGGGATGAACATTGCCTTTTGAAAAAGTTTCTTTTTCTTTCTCATGACAGTCGTAGCATTCTTTTTTCTCTTCTTTTTTTTTCTCTTCAGCGTTCAAAAAAGACGGCCAACCAAAAAGAAATAAAAAAGCAATCAATGATGCATATTTAAAAACTGTTTTTCTGTTCATCAAAGATAGTTCCATTTTTATCTAATTTATCCATATACAAATTACTAAAAGCAAAATACTAACTACTTAAATTTTTTCATAAATGAAAAAATTTATGGTCGGGGTGTCCAGATTTGAACTGGAGACCCCTTGCACCCCAAGCAAGTGCGCTAGCCAGGCTGCGCTACACCCCGACCTTATTTAGAGCATCTAACAAAATGCACGTTTTCGTAATGAACATCATTTTATTAGATGCTCTTAGAATTATTGGCGTTTTTTAAAAAAATCCAGTATTTGCGCCAGAGTTTTCTTCATCTCTTTTCTTTCAACCACCATATCAATCATTCCATGCTCAAGAAGAAACTCAGCGCGCTGGAAACCTTCGGGGAGTTTTTGCCCGATAGTCTGTTCAATTACCCTGGCACCCGTAAAACCTATTAACGCCTTGGGTTCAGAAATAATAATATCGCCGATAGAAGCAAAACTGGCTGTAACCCCGCCTGTAGTCGGGTCAGTAAGGACGGATATATAGGGCAATTTTTCCGTTGCCAATTTGGCAAGCGCCGCCGTAGTTTTTGCCATCTGCATTAAAGACAAAATACCCTCCTGCATTCTTGCCCCGCCTGACGAGGATATTATAATCACAGGGAATTTTTTCTTGATGGCCCGATCAATCGCGCGAAATATTTTTTCCCCCACTACAGAAGCCATACTCCCGCCCATAAAGTCAAACGTTAAAACACAAATAACCGCATCCTGTCCATTAATTTTACCCTCGCCCGACACAAGAGCTTCTTCCAAACCGGTTTCTTCTTTTGCGCTTTTTAAACGGTCGTCATATCTTTTCAGGTCTTTAAAATTTAAAGGGTCGTCCGATTTAATGTTTTTGTCATATTCAATAAATGTATTTTCATCAACAATTAAATTTATCCGTTCCTGCACAGTTAATTTAAAGTGATACTGGCATAAAGGGCAAACACGATAACTATTTTCAAGTTCTTTACCGTAAATAATTTCCTGGCACCCATTACACTTTACCCAAAGCCCTTTTGGAATACCCTTCTTTTTCTCTTTTGGTTTTTCTTCTATTTTCTTTTTAAACCAGGCCATTTTTCGCTTCGCTCCTAAAAGTCATAAGTGGCAAGTTTTAAGTTATAAGTTAAAAACAAAAATATCCCTTTACACATTACACGTTATATTTCTAACTCCATCCCTTCTCGCGCCAATTCTATATCTTTAAATTCTTTCTTTGCGGCTTTTTCAATCTCTGATAATTTTTCGTCCGAATGATCTAAATCATGATGAAAAAGAACCAGTTTTTTGACACATGCCTCATTTGCCAACATAATTCCGTGTTTCCATGTACTGTGGCCCCATCCTTTTTTATTAACATATTCCTCGGGCGTGTAAGTGGCATCATAAATCAGGACATCAGCACCCTTTATAAAACCGGTAAGCATATTATCCGGTTTATTTTCACTTATCGGTTCAGTATCAGTCACATAGACAACAGATATTTTTTTTAAATTAAATCTATAAGCTAATCCCCCGCCGGGGTGATTCAACCTTTCAGTAGAAATATTAATATCAGTTAATTTAATAATTTCACCAGGCTCAATCTCCCTGAAATCCAGGGCCGCGCTTAATCTATTCAAAGACAGCGGGAAAAACGGGGCAGAGATTAAATGATTAATAATTTCCTTTAAAGAATCATTCTTTTGTTTTGGTCCATAAATAGTAAATCTGTTTTTGTTTTCCCCTCTTGTGAAAAATGGGGCAAAAAAAGGAAAACCTAATATATGGTCCAGATGATAATGACTTAAAAATAAATACCCTGTACCATTTCCATTGCAAAATCCCCTGTCCATTAATTTTTGTCCCAATGCCTTAATGCCGCTGCCTGCATCTATAATTACAGTCTCGTCTTTTTTACCGGTATCAATCTCAATGCAAGATGTATTCCCGCCATATACAAGAGTTTCTTTTCCCGTTATAGGCAGGGAGCCCCTGACCCCCCAAAATTTCAGGCGCATTGCTTCTCCTTTGCTGAAACAACCAGTGTTTTTACAAATTCTGCCGTTTTTTTTATAATATCTTTTTTATCCCGCCCTTCCTCAATTTTCTTAACAACCGCGCTTCCGACAATTACTCCGTCGCTGTATTTTAAAATTTCTTTTACCTGCTGTTTCGTTGAAACACCAAATCCAACACATACCGGCTTATTTGTCCATTTTCTTATTTTGTTGACAAATGGGCCGACCTCATCGGCAAGATTTTCCCTTGCACCGGTAACACCTGTAAGAGAGACATAATAAATAAATCCTTTGCTCATAAAGGAAATTTTTTTGATCCTTTGTATTGAACTCGTGGGTGTAATTAAAAAAATAAGGTCTATTCCATTTTGCCCGGCTAAATCAGCCATTTCTTTACTTTCTTCCAGCGGCAGGTCGGGTATAATTAAACCATCCACACCTTTTATTTTTGCATCTTGAAAAAATTTTGAAATTCCATAATGGTAAATAGGATTTAAATAACTCATTAGAATAACAGGAATTTCCACTCGTCTTCGTATATTCGAAACCAAATGCAGTATCCCTGGCAATGTCGTCCCGCTTTTTAAAGCCCTAAGCCCCGCCGCCTGGATTGTCGGGCCATCAGCTAAAGGATCGGAGAAGGGAACCCCCAATTCAATTAAATCCACACCTTGTTTTTCCAGCTCAATAATTAAACCTTCAGTAGTATGCAAATCAGGGGTGCCAGCCATGATATATGTAATTAAAGCCTTTTCCCCGTTTTCTTTTAGATTGTGAAATTTTTCCTCAATTCTGCCCATTAATTTTTCCTTTTATATAATCCTGCACAATACCTATATCTTTGTCTCCGCGTCCCGAAAGATTTATAACGATCATTTCTTTCTTTTCCAATTTTGGTGCCAGTTTTACAGCATAAGCCACCGCGTGGCTACTTTCTAACGCTGGAATGATTCCCTCTATTTCACATAAAAGTTTAAACGCGTTAAAAGCCTCTTTGTCCGTTACAGATACATATTCCGCTCTCGCGGTTTTCTTATAAAAACTGTGTTCAGGCCCGACTCCCGGATAATCCAAACCGGCGGAAATAGAATGTGTCGATAAAACCTGTCCGTCTTCATCCTGCAGCAAAAAGCTTTTACTGCCGTGCAATATTCCGACAGAACCTCTGCAAAGCGAAGCTGCATGCCTTCCGGAATTTAACCCTAAACCGCCGGCCTCAACACCTATAAATTTGGAATTTGTTTTATAAAAAGGATAAAACAACCCCATTGCATTACTGCCGCCGCCGACACATGCGATTAAATAATCAGGAAGTTTTCCTTTTTCCAGCATACTTTGCTTTTTTACTTCTTTGCCGATAACGGCCTGAAAATCACGTACCATCATCGGGTATGGATGGGGTCCTGCTGTTGAACCGATTAGATAATAAGTGGTTCTGACATTTGTAACCCAGTCCCTTATCGCCTCATTCATCGCATCTTTTAATGTCCTTGTCCCGGATTTTACCTCGCGCACCTCGGCCCCTAACAATTTCATCCTGAAAACATTTAATGACTGTCTCCTGACATCCTCCTCACCCATATAAACAACACATTCCAGCCCAAACATCGCACAAACTGTTGCTGTTGCAACACCGTGCTGCCCCGCCCCTGTTTCGGCGATAATCCTTGATTTTTTCATTCTTCTGGCCAGAAGGATCTGCCCAAGGGTATTGTTTATCTTATGCGCTCCTGTATGAAGCAAATCCTCCCTTTTTAAATAAATCTTTGCGCCCCCCAGGTTTTCTGTCAACCTTTTTGCAAAATAAAGCGGGGTTGGACGGCCCGCGTATGTTTTTAAATAATAGTCAAGCTCACCGATAAAATTTTTATCTTTTTTTGCATTTTTATAAGAACACACTAATTCTTCCAGGGCAGTCATTAATGTCTCAGGAACAAATTGCCCCCCGAATTCCCCAAAATGTCCTTTTTTATCCGGCAACATCATGTCGTTTTCACTCCATTGCAAAATATAAATTGCAAAATGTAACAGTTTAAATATTTGAAGAAAACCGCCTCACTGCTTCAATAAACGCTTTTATCTTCTTATGGTCCTTCACCCCGGGCGAACTTTCCACCCCGCTCGAGACATCGACACCGTAAGGTAAATATTTCCTGACAGCTTCACCTGCATTATCCGGGTTTAACCCGCCTGCCAAAATTAATCTTCTATTTTTGACATTTTCAATTAATTTCCAGTCAAATGATTCCCCTGTCCCCCCTAATTTACTCCTATTAAAACTATCCAGCAAATATGCTGAAACATTATACTTGTCCAAATCTTTCAAATCATCACTATTTGAAATCCTGAATGCTTTTATTATCCGTTTATTAAAACCTTCGCAAAATTCATTTGATTCGTCCCCGTGAAATTGAAGAACGTCTAAAGGACAAAATTCAGTTATATCATTAATTTCTTGCATGGACTGGTTGGCAAACAATCCAACTGCAGTTATAAAAGGAGGTAACCGGCGTACGATTTCCCTGCATTTATGTTTATCCGTTTTCCTCGGGCTTTTCGCAAAAACAAAACCAACTGCGTCTGCGCCGTAATTCACACAGGCAAGCGCATCTTCCAAGCTTGTAATTCCGCATATTTTTATTCTTATCAATAATATTTCCCTGCCGCTTAAAGATTATAATAAGTTAGGCAAAATTTAATTTCAAGGTTTCTTTTTGCGTCTATTCATGCCATAGGCAGATCCGCCTTTGGCGGAAAAAACGCTTTTTGTTATAAATCTTAGCGAAATTTTGGAATTTCGATTTCCACGACGCAAGATAATGCTACTTGATAGGATTGTGAAAATCGTTCAAAATGAGCTTAGATTTATAGAAAAGCGTTTCGGGTCAAGCAAAAAGAGATTTTGAAATTAAAAATTTGCCAAACCTAAATTAATTATTATACCTGATAAAGCCGGTTTTCGTCAAGCGAAACCTTATGAGAAGTATCCCCAAAATTTCAGCGTCAAAATAAAGCCGTTTGATAAATCAAATTATTTGTTTGGCCTGTTTTATTGAAAACTATGCCTGAATACTTTGCAAATATTTCTTTTATTCCGTCAGCA
>JBFMCF010000036.1 GCA_040754625.1 bacterium
CAGGCTGCGCAATCCCGCCCAAAATTATTTCTTCCCTAAAAGAAAACGTAGTGCCTACGTCTGCCTGAAATCAGCTAATTACTTATCAAATAAAGAAATTTATTTTCGAGGTGTCAAAGTTCTGATATACAAGCTGTAAGTCTGTCAAGTTTATTTTTAAAGTTTCTTTTTGTGAAAGTCAAGTTTTAATATTTGTAACTTCTTTCGGTGTGACATGCCCCGGTGCATTTGCCTCCCTGGGAGTTTTTGGTAAAACCGAGTTTTATTTTTATATTTGTCTGGTCTTCCCTGATTAATGCCTGTTGATTTGATGAATGAGGATCATGGCAGGTACTGCAATTTCTTCCCCGTTTGCTGTTCACATGCTTATAATGCAGATTTTTGTCCCCGTCACGGAACCTTGTTTCGCTTTTTTTGTCGGCCCGGCTGATTAATTCATTCTCCGCTATCCTGGGATTATGGCATTGTGAACAGAGATTATACGCATTTTCATTATAAGATACATAATTATCCTCCGGGAAGCTGGCTTTTAAAAGAAAAGGAAATCTAGAGTTGTGTGATTGATGGCAATCAATACAGCCGTTTTTATCCAGAGGCTCGTGTACATATTTCTTTTTCAAAATGTCTTTTTTCTCCTGATGGCATAAAACACATAACTTTTCTTTTTCTTCCCTAAGTTGATATTTAAAATTAGATTCATGAGGAGTATGGCACCCGATACATTCATTTTTCTTGATTGGCGCGTGCAAATATGCTGAATTTTCAATACGTTCATGGCATAAATAACAAATTTCAGCACCATCTTTTGCCAATAAATGCTTATTGTTTGAACTGTGAGGCTGGTGGCATACAACACATTGTCCTTCAGCTAAAGGACCATGTGTATACTTTTTTACTAAAGAAAACCCGTGACAGGCTTTACAAAGTTTTATCCCTGAATTTTTTGCTAAATATTTGTTCTCTGAATTATGCGGTTCATGGCATGGCAAACAATTTCCTTTTGTTATAGGTTTATGGACAACAGCGTCTTTTTTTTGCAAATCAATAAATTCTTTATGACAAATTTCACATAATTCCCCGTCCTCTTTTATCAAAAGTTTTTTATGGTCTGAACTGTGCGGAAAATGGCATATAATACAATCCTCATTACCCAACGGGCCGTGCAGGTAACTTTTATCGACCATTTTTTGCAAATGGCATCCAAAACAAACTGTACTCTTTGAAATAGTTATTCCGCTAATACCAAGACTTATATTAACAGTATGGCAAATTACACAAAACTCTTCTTTATCCTTACTCGGGTGTAAATTTTCCTTTCGAACCTGGTCTTTTATATCTGTGTGGCAATCCACACACTGTTTATTCATTTGATCCGGGTGAAATTTAGTGGAAAATATCTGGATCCTGTTATTTTTGTTGTCAACGACATATATATTTTCATCTTTATCAACATAGATTTTTTTGGGAGATGAAAAATTACCGGGCTTTTTCCCTATTTTCCCAAATTTGAAAAGGAAATGTCCTGATTGGTCAAAAACTTGAATCCTGTTATTATTCTCATCACAAACATAAATCAAATCTTTATTGCTCACCGTTACGCTTATAGGTTCGGAAAAATCTCCGATTTGTGAACCTGGCTGGCCAAAACGGGAAATAAAATGCCCCGCTTCATCAAATATCTGTATACGATTGTTCCCGGAATCAGCGATAAAAACTTTTTTATTGTATAACACAATATCCTTTGGATTTAAAAATTCTCCATTTCTACTGCCTTTTGAACCAAAAGTGAAAAGAAATTCCCCGTCAGGATCAAATACCTGGATTCGATTATTCCATGTATCTACAACATAAATATTGTCTTTTTTATCAAGGTCAACGGCAAACGGCATTATAAATTCACCCTTGCCCTCGCCCTTACCTCCAAACTGGGAAATAAATCTCCCGTTAAAATCAAAAACCAGAATTCTATGCTGTCCTAAATCACTGACATAAATTTTTTTATTTTTGCCTATTGCAATATCCCATGGAAGGGTCAACCTGCCTTTTCCCATGCCGCGCTCTCCGAATTCATTCAACAATTTGCCGTTATCCTTATCAAAAACCTGGATTTTACCGACAAAAGTATTAGTCACAAATATCTTATTCTCATTAACAGCTATACCAATCGGAGAGTTTAATTCGTTAATATTTTTGGGAATAATATTTATACTATCTGAGACAGCGTATAATACAGGGTTTACTATTAATAAAAAGATAAAGAAAACAGGCAGCAAAAAAACAAATCTATTTTTGTCACAAGCGCTTTCATGGGTCGGCTTCGTTATGAAAAGCATCTTTAGTCCTTTATTTTTAGCTTTTGTTTAAAAGGTTTAAAATTACTCAGCCATTAAAACCAGTCCCTTTATTATATTTTTATATAATATATTTGCCTGTTTAAGCTTATTCAGGCTTTTATCTTCCTGTTTTAAGTCAGCGGCAATTAAACCAAGTTCATAATAGGTATGAGCCAGGTTTAAATTTGGTTCTTTATTTCCATTACCCTCAAAAATACGAATTGCTTCTTCAAATTCACTAATTGCTTCATCATATTTTTTCTGGATCCGGTACATTGTGCCAAGACCATAATGCCCGTTTCCTGAATCAGGATTTAAAGTTAAAACTTTTTCAAATTCTGCCTGGGCGCATTCACCCATATTCCTGTCGCGGCAAAAAATACCATAATCAAAATGAATTTCGGCATTAGTTGTATCCAATTCAAGAGAAATTTTAAAATTTTTCTCCGCGAGTTCCACATTTCCCTTTTTAGCATATACATTCCCCAAAAGCGCGTAGGCATCCGCATAACCCGTATCTATTGTTAGTGCCCGCTGTAAATTGCTTTCTGCTTTCCCGTAAAACGCTGCATTATACATAGTTTTTGCAATACCGAAATAACGTTCTGCTTTTTTATCCGGCTGATAACGGGTAACCTTGCTTTCTTTTTTGGGTAATTCGATTCCAAGCATATTCATTACATGATTAACCAGATTTTTTTTACCGCTGAACTTGGGAAAACCGGCTATGATTTCAAATACTTTTCCTTCCTTTGTAACTAACGCCAAACTGGGGAATGTTAAAACACCATATTTATTATAAATGCTTAAATCAGAATCAATCAAAATTTGAAAAGTATAATTCTTATCGGCAATAAGCTCATAAATTTTTGACATCTCATCATCGCCCGCACCATTCGCAGAAGCAGGTGAATAAACAGCTATAATCTCAAAATCTTTTTCTTTATATTGATTGTAAAGTTCCTGCAAAATATTCATTTCTTCTATACAACGGTCGCCCGGATATTTCCAGAACATTACGGCCAGCGCGCTTTTCTCCCGGTACGAATCAATAGAAATTGCCTGTCCTGATATATTTTTAAGGGTAAAAGGGATTATTATATCCTCTTTACTCAACCTTTTAAACGCCTGTGCTTTCGTGGAAAGGGAAAAGAGACAGATAAAAAATAATAAAACCAAAAAGATTGATATAAAATATCTTATCTTAATTTTTTTCATGACTTTTTCCTCCCCAATATTATTCGTAATGTCAAAAATCTCTTTGACATTTTATTAAAATTCCTTATCATTATCGATAAAAATCAACTTTTTAAATGCTCCCCCCTGTTTTTAAGAAAATTTTGAGGTATAATAATCATCATATTGTG
>JBFMCF010000037.1 GCA_040754625.1 bacterium
TTGTTACCGACTGGAAAGATTATTCTTTTTCTGGTTCGCTTGATTTTAATTTGAATAAAATTATCAGTTAATGTTTACGCAGGCTAAAGCCTGCGGCTACAAAACCACCGGTAACTGACCGGTTACGAAGTTATCTTCGAAAATAAATACAGATATGATTAGGCTTTTAAGGTTCGCTAAAATTTCCGTTCAATTTTTTGAAATCGGTCTTATCGAATGTTATAACAAAAGAATCCTCTGTTTTTGAAAGAACAAATAGAAAAATATCTTGTATATCTATTGAATGAACAGCATATAATTTTAAACTTTCCAGAAATATATCCTTAGTTAAGATTGTTTTGACACCTTTATAGCTGATAAATTTACTTAATTTATCCACTATCTCTTTTCGGGGAATTTTATAAACCTTATCCAATACCCATATAACTTCCGCGAAAACAAGTTCACCCAGCAATATTTCTTCCTCGCCAAATTCAACCTTTTGGATAAATACCTTTGCTTTTAAGAACTTTTCCTCATCATCTCCAAGAAAAAACCTCAGGATAACATTAGCATCAATTATTTTTTTTGGCAATTTCATGGGCGGCCATACCTCTTGCTTTATTCAAAGCTTGTTCTACCGGTGTCTTATTTTTTGAAGCATATTTCTTAAAGCAGCCTGCAAGTTTTTCTGTGGAAACATTCGGTTTCTTTAAAATACCCTCATAATCTTTTACACCTATTTCAACGAAATTTTCGACCCCAAGCCACTCCCTCAATTTTTTGGGCAATGTCACCTGCCCTTTTGGAGAAATCTTTAAAATATAATCCATAGTTATACCTCCAATCTAATTCCTACTATTAAGTATAGTATAACTTACTTAACAAGTCAAGCGCAATAATTCAGTATAATATTATATTTGAGAGGTGGATAAAATAACTTTTTAATGCCTGAAATGCCTCATCCCGGTAAATACCATCGCGAGGTTATGTTCATCCGAGGCGGCGATTGTCTCGCCGTCTTTTAACGACCCGCCAGGCTGTATTATGGCTGTCGCGCCAGCTTTCGCTATCTCATCGACCCCGTCCCTGAAAGGGAAAAAGGCGTCAGAACCTGCAACAGTCCCCTTTGTGTCAAGGCCGCTTGTTTTCGCCTTGAGGACCGCTATCCTGCACGAATCAACCCGGCTCATCTGCCCGGCGCCAATCCCTATAGTCTGGTTTTTTGACGTAAAAACAATCGCGTTGGATTTAACATGCTTCGCCACTTTCCACGCGAAAAGCAGGCCTTCGATTTCTTCCTTCGCGGGCTTGCGTTTGGTAACAACTTTTAAATCCTTTTCAGTTATCATGCCCCAGTCTTTATCCTGTACTAAAAAACCGCCCCCGACTTTCTTGATATCATAAGGGTCATTTTCCCGGTTTAATTTTTCCCTGCCCATTTCCAGGAGCCTGATTGATTCTTTTTTCCTGAAAACTTCAAGCGCCTCCCGCGTAAAGGACGGGGCTGAAACAGCTTCAACAAAACCGGTTATAATCTCAGATGCCAAATCCTTATCTACCTCGCGGTTAAACGCCAACACCCCCCCAAAAGCTGAAACAGGGTCTGTCGCCCGGGCCAATTTAAACGCCTCAAGAATATTTCTGGAAACCGCGGCCCCGCATGGATTATTATGTTTTATAATGACCGATACCGGCTTGTCAAATTCCAGAGACAACCTCCACGCGGCTTCAAGGTCTAAAATATTATTAAATGATAATTCCTTCCCCTGCAGTTTTTTTGCTGTCGCAAAACTTCCCATGGGAGGATTGCTTTCGGCGTAAAGCGCCGCGTTCTGGTGTGAATTTTCACCGTAGCGGAGGTTGTACAATTTTTTCAGCGTTATTGTTTTCTCCGCAGGGAAGTTATCTTTAACTCCGCCAAGCGAAAATAAATATTGGCTGATAATCGTATCATACCTGCTTGTATGGCTGAAAACTTCCTTCGCGAGTTCAAATTTTGTTTCCGGTGAAACAGAACCGCCGTTCTTTTTCATTTCTTCAATAACTGTATCATATCGTTCAGGATTAATAACCACAGCCACATCTTCATAATTTTTCGCGGCCGAACGGAGCATCGCCGGCCCGCCTATATCTATGTTCTCTATTGCCTCAGCCAGAGCGGCGCCGGGTTTAGATATGGTTTTTTCAAACGGGTATAAATTCACTACAACCATATCAATAAGTTTTATATCATATTTTTTTACGGTCTCCATGTGTTCTTTATTGCCGCGGCGGGCAAGCAGGCCGCCGTGAACTTTCGGGTGGAGCGTTTTCACGCGGCCGTCCAGCATTTCGGGAAATCCTGTCAATTCAGAAATATTTTTTACGGGAACCCCCGCCTTTTTTAAAAGGGTTTCTGTCCCCCCTGTTGAGATTATTTCAACTCCCATTTTATGGAGTTCCATGGCAAACTTTTCCACTCCCGTTTTGTCCGAAAGACTAATCAATGCTCTTTGAATTCTGGCCATTATTGTTCCCCTTATATTTTTATTCTGAACTGCTGTTTATTTCCACAAACGCTTTTTTCGCGCCCTCCCGGACATTTAAATCTTCATCTTCAAGCATATCGGCCAGGGCATCAATAGCGCGCGGGTCTTTAATTTCTCC
The DNA here is from genome assembly GCA_040754625.1 of bacterium. Lineage (NCBI taxonomy): Bacteria > bacterium. The sequence goes on from JBFMCF010000037.1 coordinate 2,629, forward strand.
TAATTTTTTCACTGCACTATAACGAATGGCGCTGTCAGGGTCCTTTAATAACGCGAACAGCCGCCCGATAAGCGGTTTATTTATGTCAACTGAAACCTTACAATTAAACAAAGTATCCGGCCCGGCTATCGCGCTGTTATGGGCCAATCCGTAATAATGATTCGCATCCCTGCCAATCGCATAAATATAATAAGCACTGCCCTCCGGATTGGTGGAAGCCGCCATCAAACTGCCGGCCCTCCCGTCAAACTTGACGCTGTACGGAAAATCATTTCCCAGAGCAATCAGCAACTCAGTTATTGTAGAAACATTTTTCGGGTAATATCCATTTTTGACCGCGTACATTTCAAACGATGTCTTCATTGCCTCAAGAGTAGCAACAGCCAGGGCATCCTGGGCCTTTCCTCTCGCGTTTACATAAACAGGCACAGATACCGCCGTCAAAATACCTAAAATAGCGATAACAACAACCAGTTGGATTAAAGTATAACCTTTTGAATCTTTTCTAATTATTCTCATAAAATTACCCCCTAACTAAATCCCTGAATTTATAAATCAATTCCACGGTCATTTCACCGGGTTTTCCTGAATTTATTATTTTACCATTAACTTTACCAACTGGCAAGATTTCAATTGAGATATTTGTTAAAAACATTTCATCCGCGCTATAAATAAAATCCGGCTTAAAAAGTTTTTCTCTTATTTCAATATTCATTTTCCCTGCTAATTCCAAAACTATTCCGCGTGTTATACCCGGCAAGATCCCTACGCTGACCGGCGGGGTAATTAAAACACCGTTTTTTACTAAAAAAATATTGCTGACAGTCCCTTCCGTCACATGTCCTTTTTCATTCACAAGAACCGTTTCGAAACTCCCTGATTCAGGGGCTTCATTCCTGGCCAGGACATTTAAAAGGTAATTATTTGATTTTATACCGCCGAGTATTGAGCTTGAATAAACCCGGAAACGTTTTAAAATATTGACTTTTACGCCTTTTGTATAAAATTTCTCGGGATATGGATAAAACGCCCTCGCCCCTATTACAATTACAGGATTACTGCACCCTTCTATACTTAACCCAAAAGGCCCGGTTCCGCGGGTAATTGACATCCTTAAAACCGCGTCTTTATCTTCCAGCTTATTTTCTTTTAATGTTTTATAAAGCCCGGCCTCAATTTCTTTCATGGATTTGGGAATCCTTAACAGTATCTTCCCGCATGAATTCTTAAACCGGTCCAGATGTTTTTCCAGTGTAAATATTCTCCCTTTATAAACACGCATGGTCTCAAAAACGCCGTCACCATATAAAAATCCCCGGTCCAGGACCGAAATCTTTGCGTCTTTTTCTTTATAAAATTTGCCGTTGATATTTATAAACATAATGCTCCCCGCTCTATGCTCAGTGCTTCCATCATCGCCTCTGCCTTATGCAGTGTTTCTTCATATTCCCGCTGGGGGGCCGAGTCCGCGACAATTCCGGCACCCACCTGAAAATATAAATTTTTATCCTTAATAACAATTGTCCTGATTAAAATATTCAAATCCATATCACCATTAAAACAAATATATCCCGCTGAACCCGTGTATGGGCCTCGTCTGTGTTTCTCCAGCTCATCAATAATCTCCATACAGCGGACCTTGGGAACGCCTGTAATCGTCCCGCCGGGAAAACACGCCCTGATACAATCAAAAGCGTCCCGCCCGTCTTTCAGCCTGCCGCGGACGTTTGAAACGATATGAATTACATGCGAATACTTTTCTAAAACCATTAACTCATCCACCTTCACACTCCCATACCTGCAGACCCGTCCAAGATCATTCCTTTCAAGATCAACAAGCATAATGTGTTCTGCCCGTTCCTTTTCATTTAAAATCAACTCTTTTCCCATTTTCTTATCTCCGGTTTTGTCCTTCCCGCGGGGCCTTGTCCCCGCAATCGGCCTTGTCTCAACAATGTCACCCGACAGTTTAATCAATCTTTCCGGGGACGAGCTCACAATCTTAACATCAGGAAAATTAAAAAAAGACGAAAACGGAGACGGGTTGATTTCCCGAAGCCTCGCGTATAAAGAAGCAGGGTCAATGCTTTTTATCTTTGCCTTGAACCGCTGTGAAAGATTAGCCTGGTATATGTCCCCTGCTTTTATATATTCTTTAGCCCTTCCTACCATTCTCTTGTATTCTGAAACCGTGTTGTCCGAACGCAGCGAATTTATTTTAATTTTTTTCTGCAGGGACATACTGTCCGCCTGCCGGCAGGGCAGGCAATACGCCCCTTCTTTAATTCTATTTTTAATCCCCTCAAGGAACTTTGTTCCCTTTTTATAAGCCTTTTCCGTATGCTCAATATTTGTAACAACCCATATCTCTTTTTTGCGATGGTCAATTGCCACAGCGGTTTTAAAAAACCCAAAATAACAATCATAATGCTTTGCGTCATCAATTGTTGAGGAAGGCACTCTTTCAAAATACCGGACCATGTCATAACTTATAAAACCGGCCAATCCCCCGAAGAAAGGCGGCAATTTACAGTCCGGTTTTACTTTATACCGGTTAAAAATGCCTTTTAATATTGAAAGAGGTTCGCCCCGCATTATTTCAACTTTTGGATTATTCACTCCTGGTTCCGTGTCAAGGTAAATAATTTCATTCCTGTTGTTTTTTGAACGAAAAATAATAAACGGGTGCATTCCGATAAACGACCATTGGGCGATATTCCCGGATGTATTCCCGCTGTCCAGCAAAACACTTGTCCCTTTTATCCTCAATTTATTATAGATATCCAACGGATTACAATCACGGGACTTAAATTTTGTATAAAGAGGGAGTAATTTTTGGTTGCCGCGCAAATATTTTTTATTCATCAAATTATTGTTATTTCTACCTTTTCGCCTTTTCCAATAGTTTCAACGCCGGCCGGTATTCTCATCAATCCATGGCAATGGATATAAGGTGAGAATGAAGAATGCGCCGCAATAACAGGCTCCGCGTAAAAAATATTATTTTTTTGCACTAACTTTACAGGCACATATTCTTCTATTTCAGTGCGGGGGCGCAAATCTTTATTTAATAAGGCTGTAATTTTTTTATCATTTTCAGAAAAATAATTTAAAACCGGTTTAACCAGAAGATTAAACACGACAAATCCTGAGCTCGGTCTCCCGGGGATGCCGATTATCAATTGATTTTTCATTTTCGCCGCAAGCGCGGGCTTGCCCGGCCTGATTCTCAGGCCGTGAAAAAGCATTTTACATCCCGGAAATTTCAAAAGCGCTGGTTCCAGGATATCGCGGGCGCCGACGGAAGTCGCGCCGCAAAACAAAATGGCATCAAATTTTTTCGCACCCTTAATAAATTTTAAAATTTCTCCGCTCCTGTCAGGGCATATTCCCAAAAACTCCGCGTCTCCTCCATGGCTTTTTACAAGATTCATCATCATACCTGAATTCATGTCTCTCACCTGTCCATACCCGGGTTTTTTATTAAAAGGGACTATTTCATTCCCTGAGGCTATTATTCCGAAAGAAACCTTTTTATAAACTTTAATTTTTTTAATTCCCAGGCCCAGCAATAAGGCAACGTCCTGCGGCCTTAATTTATGGACTTTTTTAAATATGACCTCTCCTTTTTTGAAATCTTCTCCTTTACGAATAACATTTTTATATTGTTCAATCTTCTCATTTATAATTAATCTGCCATTTTTTATTATTGCGTCTTCAAGCATCAGGACACAATCCGTCCCATCCGGTAAAATCTGGCCGGTTGAAATCTTTTTGGGGGCGATATATCGCCCCCCTGCGTTGCCGGTTTTTTTTGAATTTAACGCGTACCCGTCAAAAAGCGCCCTGTCAAAAGACGGGAAATCTTCAGGAGAAATAATTTTTGAAGCTGTGAAATATCCAAGCGAGTTTTGAGTTTCAATTATTTCTGTTTTAAACTTTATATTTTCGCGGATAATTTTTCCGGCCTTATCAAGGGCGGTTAAAGGTTTCATTCTATTTCCTTATCTGAAATCCTAAATTTTACTATCAAAACAGGGATAAGTCTATAAATTTCAGCGAGTGAACGGATTTATGGGGAAATATTACTATTAATGCGGAATGATAAACGCAAGAACAAAAAGAATAGAGATAACATAAAGGACGGGGTGGACTTCTTTCGGTCTGCCGGTAAATAATTTTATCAATGAATAGCTTATAAAACCGAACCCGATACCGTATGAAATGTTATAAGTGAAAGGAATCAGTAAAATTATAAAAAAAGCAGGCAGCCCCTCATCTATTTTTGACCAATCAATATCCTTTAAAAGCTCAATCATCAGAAAACCAACAATAATCAGGGCTGGAGCGGTAATCGGATATTTAAAAACACCCGGTGATATTTCAAATCCTCCTCCTATAAGCTTAACTAACGGCAAAAATATTATGCTTATAAAAAATAAAATTCCCGTAACTATTGAAGTTAAACCTGTCCTGCCCCCCTCTGAAACGCCCGCCGCGCTTTCGATATAACTTGTTACCGAACTGCACCCGAATAACCCGCCAAATACTGCCGCGAGAGAATCAACAAGCAAGACTTTTTTTAACCCCGGAAGGCTCCCTTTTTCATCCAGCAATTCCGCCTGTCTGCCAACCGCGATAACCGTTCCCATCGTATCGAAAAAATCCGTCATAAATAACGCGAAAATCATGGGAACCAGCGATAAATTCAGGGCTGATTTCACATCCATCTGAAAAAATGTGTCAAAATCTTCCGCCCGGGGCGGACTGATAAGCGCGTCTGGAAAAGACACAATGCCAAAAAAGAAGGCACATACCGCAGTAATAATAATCCCGATTAAAATCGCCCCCCTGATTTTTAAAACCAGCAATACCGAAGTTATTAAAATTCCGGCCATTGTAAGCTGGACATAATTTTTATTAAAATCTCCAAGCTGGACCAGTGTAACGGGATTACCAGTAATTATCCCGCCTTCCTCCAATCCAATTAAAGCTATAAAAATTCCAATCCCCACGCCAATCGCGAGTTTTAATGATTTCGGAATCGCGTTCATGACCATTTCACGCAGGTTTGTGAGGACTAAAATTGTTACGATAAGCCCCTCTATAAAAATTATACCCATCGCGGTCTGCCACGGTTGTTTCATCGTCAATACGATAGTCCACGCGACAATCGCGTTTATTCCCATCCCGGGCGCGAGCGTGAACGGGTAATTCGTGTAAAGCCCCATAACAATACAAAAAAGCCCCGACGCGATACATGTCGCAACAACAGCCGCCCTGAAAGGCACACCCCCGGCTGAAAGTATCGCGGGATTCACAAAAATTATGTATGCCATTGTCATAAATGTTGTCACGCCCGCGGTAATTTCAGTTTTTAAATTTGTTTTCCGTTCGCCGAAACCGAAATATTTTTCCAAGGAATTCATGCTCAATCCTCCCTGTAAATTTCAGAATTTAATTATAAACCAGAGGAGAATACTGTCAAGAGGTTTTTGATAGAGCGGAAGCGCGGAAGTGTTGAAAAATAATTACAGCGACTTGTAAAAACTCCATAAAAGTCTTCCAACCTCTTCAATTAACCTTTCAACTTCGGAAATATCGGATTTAATATAAGCAAGTCTTCGGGAAAAATCCAAAAGATACTCGGTTTCCGCAAGAGATCCAAGAGCAATATTTATAAAATGAGTAAGTTCCTTTTTGCTTCTTCTCGCATATCCCTCTACAATATTTGTAGGTATGGATAAAACTGCCCTTCTAATTTGGGATGTTAAACCAAAAATCTCATGTTTGGGAAATGTTTCTGAAAGCTTATATACTTTAAAAGCAAGTTCATCAGCTTTTCTAAAAACAATCAGGTCTTTATGTTTTGCCATAATGTAGATTATATCATAAAACTTCCGCTCTTCTGAACTTCAGCACTTCCGCACTTTTTTGTTTCAATCCTTGTTTTAATGGATCGCCAGCTTAAACGGCACTTTTTATATTTTTATTTATTTCTTCTGCAATTAAGCAATTTTTACAATAATCCTTTTTGTTGTTTTTTTCATCAAAAATCAATTTTTTCACTCCATTTTTAGCACATTTTACATCCTAAAACAATAGAAAACCTTTTGTTTATAACATATTATAAACCATAAAATAAAAACTTAAATAAATTTTCCAGATTAGCTGACTCTTCCACTGGACATCAACCCCTGTTTACCGCAAGCATGCCTTTTTTACACGCAAATATTTCTGTAACAACAATCGATACATTTATTCTGCCATTTGGTTTTTTTGGGATAATAACCTTTAAGTATCACGCTGAATATTTCATCTATGACTTCTTTAGTATAACAAAAATCGTGTTCATTATAAATAATTTCTTTTATTTTATTCCCGCTTTTTATATAGCAGATAAATCCCTTTTTAACGGGCTTTTTATAATTTTCCATTATCAAAAGCGCGTACAATACTGATTGAATTTTGTGGGTTTCAAACGTGAAATCGTTATATTCCGCGAATTTATAATCTAACGGAGCGAACGTTCCGTCACCAAGCTCAAGCACTTCATCAACAACACCTCTTATCCTTAAATCGCGCGACGCGATATATACCGAAATGTCTTTATTCATACATCCTAATTTTTTCCTGACATATTCACGGTTCTCAACCTCCCGTTTTTCATGAAGTTCCCTGCCCTTTAAAACTTTATACCTTAATTCTTCATGCTGGGGTATATCCAGGCAATTCATAAAATAGGTAAAACGCGGGCAGAATAGATGCTCGACCACCTCTGACGGTGTAATCATGGGAGTAGTGTCAGTGTCCATAGTTGCTCCGTTATCCGTGATCCGTTGTCCGTGATCCGTGTTTCGTTGTCCGTTTCACGGTTCACGGTAACCGGACAACGGTAAACGGTTTTCTCAAATAAACAACGCCTTTATTTCGTCATTCACCAAGTCTTTATCAAACGCCTGCCCTAAAAGCTTTACTTTTTTAAAATCATCCTCGCACATCGGGAATATATACACCGAATCGACCTTTGGATCAATTATATCGTCGCACATAATTTTAAGTTCATCTATCTGGTTTTTGTTAAGACTGCCGAGAAAGACGGACTTTTGCACCCTGTAAAGGCCTTTATCTTTACAAGCCTTCGCGATTTTGTTCCGGATTTTAGTTTTCGCAATATCGTAGATTAACCAGACAAGTTTATTCATTTTACGTTTTCCGTGTATCGTTTCCCGTTTCCCGTTTTAATGCAGAATTAAGTTTTTCAAGCATTTTTAATATACGAATGATACTTTCCAATAATCTTTTATAATTATCTTCATCAAGATAGCCAAGATCGTTAGATAACATTATTTGATATTTCAATTCAGCAGCGGAGCCTTTGGCAATACCAACAAACTGCTTATATTCATTCCTGTTATTTCTATGACTCCCTTCAATAAGATTCATAGAAATTGATGATGCTGATCTTCGTATTTGCGATACTAATCCAAACTTTTCATCAGCGGGATATTTTTTAGTATGTTTGTATACTTCTATAGTTAAACTATGTGATAACTTAAAAACATCCATCTCTTCAATATTCATGTTACCTCCTTTCAAAAAACGGTTCCCGTTTTTTGTTTTATACGGGCCACGGGAAACGGACAACGGATCACGATTCTTTAATCATTTCATTCGCAATCCTGTGGCAATCAAACTGAATTATATTATCCCGTTTGATGTTCCTTCCATTGTACCTGATTGACTCATCTATAAAATTATTGAATTCGGTTATTAATCCGGCCTTCCCTTCTTTATTAAGCGTTAATCCATTCGGAATTTTATCAAAATATTCAACCTTGACTTTTCTCCCGGCAAACATGTTCACCACAGTCTCATCCGCCCAGATACGATAATTTTCAATCAAATCAAACACCAATGATTTTTTATTATAATGATCCGTATGAATAAATCCCACGTAAGGGTCAAGCCCCGCTATAATACACGCTTTTTCCACCATGGAATAAAGCACGCCGTAGGAATAATTAAGCAGGCAATTAAATTCATCTTTCGCGGGATTTCGGCTCCTGCCTTCGAATTTAAACCTGTCCGGCATTAAAAAACTTAATGCTTCAAAATAAATTCTTCCGCCGCTTCCTTCAATGCCCATGATTGTTCCCCTGTTTTCATCAATCGCACCGGAAAGAGAGTCTAATCCAATCATTGTGTTTTCCAGTTTTGAAATGTAACTTGTAATTTCCGCGGATTTTTGCGGCCTTGTTTCCCGTAGCCTTTTTAACAATTCAATTTGATTTGTAAATTTCCTTTTAATCCAGTCGGCCGCGAGACTAAGCCCCTTTTCGGTTTCCGCTATTTCCAACTGCCTTCTCCTGATGAGCGTCGTGCTTCCAAGTTTCGGATGCCACACCCTGCCGTAAGGGTCGCCGAAGTCATCGATAAAAACAATATCGATATTGTTTTCCATCGCCATTTTTATGGCATCGGTAGTGATATACGCGGCAGTGGAGATAAGAATAGAGGATATTTTTTTGCAGGACACTTCAGAAACTTTGTCATCAACTTTGACTTTAAAACAGTCGCCGTTTTTTTGAAGATACGACCCATAGGAATTAATGACTAATTGCATAATGTAGCCTTTAAATCATTTTGAAATTTCTACCTTACCCAAAAAATCGTGATGCTGAAATACGATAGGATGAACTTCTTTCTTTTGTTGCAACATCTTTTTTTGCTATAAGTTGAATTATTGGTATATTCCCTAATGCCTCCGCGTGGGTATAATGATGATTATCAATTTTTACGTCACTTAATTTTGCTTCTAATAAAAGCCATGGTTCCCTGTCTTTAACTATAAGAAAATCTGTCTCTTTTCCTTCCCGTGTCCGGACATAATATAATTCAAATTTGTTTTCTCCAATATCATTCCATAGCTCAGTAAGTACTTTCAGTTCAACTGCAATGTAGTTTTCGAATCTTAAAGCCTCATCTTTAATTATGCTCCAATCATATAAATAACATTTTTTTTCTTTTTTTATGGCTCTTGAAATTTTTTTATTATAAGGATGGATGAAAAATAAAATGCAGCTTAATTCTAATGCTTTTAGATATGTCCGTATTGCTGAGTGACTTACTTCAATATCTTCTTTTAATGAATTAAATGATAAAGGACTGCCTATTCTTTCAGGAAGAAAAGTTATTAAAGTTGCAATATTTTCTAATTCACGAATGTGAGTTAAATCTCTCAAATCTTCACGAATTAACCTATCGATATAGATGTTATGCCATTTGTAATTAAACGCCTTCCTTGATTTTAAAAAAGGCTCGGGGAAGCCGCTGTAATTTAAAAGGTTTTCCATGGTATCCTGATGATATATGGTCCTGTTTAATTGTGCCTCAATAAAATCTTTTGCATATCCGGGCGGGAATATTGAACCAAAATTATTATTATGTGTTAGCTCAAATAATGTCAGGGGAAATAACTTGAATAAAAAATAACGGCCTGCCAAACTATCACCTGCCTTGTTAAACATCTCAAGCCGCGCGCTGCCCGTTACAATGAAATTTATCTTTTCCTCCGCGGAATCAAAAGAGGCTTTTAAAATATTTTTCCACTTTGGCATTTTATGGATTTCATCAAAACAAATCCAGGGAATATGTGCTTTTTTTTGAGCCATTTTATAAACATCCTTCATGTAAAATAATGAATTCTGTTTATGCCTCATCCTTACTTCTCTTACATCCCAGTTATAATATAAATTTTGACTGCCTTGTTTATGAAGGAATAATTTTGCCAGTGTGGTCTTTCCAGTTTGGCGGGGACCTGCGATAAAACGCATCTGCCGGCCGAGTTTTTCATCAAAGCATATATATTCAAGTATTCTTTTAATCATGGTGTCTATTTTACTATATTAGTAAAATTTGTCAAGACTATTTTTACTTATTGAGAAAATTTGACATTAATTATTACTATTGCAAATCAGCCTCTCAGGGATTTCAAAGTTTACGGAGAAGGTGCCGAGAAAGCCTATCATGGAGTATTACTTTTTTATCTTTGAATGAACAAATTTCATGAAATCTCTGAAACCTTCAAGAATATTTAAAGAAAATGGAGAGGAATCAACTGTATCTTGAGAACCACTATGAAAATGATGAGGTATAAAAATTTCTTTATTTTCTCACGTTCTGCTTTGTTTTTATTATGAGCTTCTTAATCTTAACAAGGAATATAGAAATCACAAGCCAATAGCCCACTTATAAAAAGGGATAACCGATATATTAAAACCCTGATGAGTCAAACTTTGTTCCTCGCCTTCCACGATAATAATTTTTGCTTCTTTTAATTTAAAATACTTGAGGCCTTCAACAAGCGATTCAATTTCCCTCAAAGTTGTTTCTTTGTCTTCCATACTATAACATACATTAATAACTTCTTTAACTTCCATCCCGCTTTTCACCACAAAATCAACTTCTTTTTTTTCAGAAAAGTAGTATATTTCTTTTCTCATGGATTTTAAATGGTGAAAAACCGCGTTTTCGAGCAATTTCCCCTTATCCTCAGAAAATTTAAAAGCAACTGCATTATGGATTCCGTTATCGGCAAGATACACTTTTCGCTGGGTCTGCATCTGATTTTTCAAAGAATAAGAGAATCTTGGAAGAAAATTTATTAAAAACGAATTTTCCAAATAATGAGAAAATCGTTGAATAGAATCTAATGATAAGGGAAAATCCGCAATTTTTTTGATGTTATTGAAAGTAAATCCGCGAGTAAAATTTGTACTATAAAATAAAGCGAGATTTTTCAATTTATTAACTTCTTTTGGTTCTGTTGAAATCCTTTAATATATAGCCCGAAGAAGACGAAAAGCTCCTCCAGAGAGAAATCTTTGGAAAAAGGAGGAGCTTTCGTGAAACAACTTACAAGCTATGAACAGTTTATCCTG